>NZ_JAHIDY010000089.1:2656-4038 GCF_018732265.1 Pseudomonas sp. TAE6080 | reverse complement strand
CAAATTGCTTGGGTGTTATATGGTCAAGCCTCACGGGCAATTAGTATTGGTTAGCTCAACGCCTCACAGCGCTTACACACCCAACCTATCAACGTCGTAGTCTTCGACGGCCCTTCAGGGAACTCAAGGTTCCAGTGAGATCTCATCTTGAGGCTAGTTTCCCGCTTAGATGCTTTCAGCGGTTATCTATTCCGAACATAGCTACCCGGCAATGCCACTGGCGTGACAACCGGAACACCAGAGGTTCGTCCACTCCGGTCCTCTCGTACTAGGAGCAGCCCCTCTCAAATCTCAAACGTCCACGGCAGATAGGGACCGAACTGTCTCACGACGTTCTAAACCCAGCTCGCGTACCACTTTAAATGGCGAACAGCCATACCCTTGGGACCGGCTTCAGCCCCAGGATGTGATGAGCCGACATCGAGGTGCCAAACACCGCCGTCGATATGAACTCTTGGGCGGTATCAGCCTGTTATCCCCGGAGTACCTTTTATCCGTTGAGCGATGGCCCTTCCATACAGAACCACCGGATCACTAAGACCTACTTTCGTACCTGCTCGACGTGTCTGTCTCGCAGTCAAGCGCGCTTTTGCCTTTATACTCTACGACCGATTTCCGACCGGTCTGAGCGCACCTTCGTACTCCTCCGTTACTCTTTAGGAGGAGACCGCCCCAGTCAAACTACCCACCATACACTGTCCTCGATCCGGATAACGGACCTGAGTTAGAACCTCAAAGTTGCCAGGGTGGTATTTCAAGGTTGGCTCCACGCGAACTGGCGTCCACGCTTCAAAGCCTCCCACCTATCCTACACAAGCAAATTCAAAGTCCAGTGCAAAGCTATAGTAAAGGTTCACGGGGTCTTTCCGTCTAGCCGCGGATACACTGCATCTTCACAGCGATTTCAATTTCACTGAGTCTCGGGTGGAGACAGCGCCGCCATCGTTACGCCATTCGTGCAGGTCGGAACTTACCCGACAAGGAATTTCGCTACCTTAGGACCGTTATAGTTACGGCCGCCGTTTACCGGGGCTTCGATCAAGAGCTTCGCGTTAGCTAACCCCATCAATTAACCTTCCGGCACCGGGCAGGCGTCACACCCTATACGTCCACTTTCGTGTTTGCAGAGTGCTGTGTTTTTAATAAACAGTCGCAGCGGCCTGGTATCTTCGACCGGCATGAGCTTACGGAGCAAGTCCTTCACCCTCACCGGCGCACCTTCTCCCGAAGTTACGGTGCCATTTTGCCTAGTTCCTTCACCCGAGTTCTCTCAAGCGCCTTGGTATTCTCTACCCAACCACCTGTGTCGGTTTGGGGTACGGTTCCTGGTTACCTGAAGCTTAGAAGCTTTTCTTGGAAGCATGGCATCAACCACTTCGTCA
>NZ_JAHIDY010000089.1:1229-2556 GCF_018732265.1 Pseudomonas sp. TAE6080 | reverse complement strand
TGATACCCGTAGCTTCGGTGTATGGTTTGAGCCCCGTTACATCTTCCGCGCAGGCCGACTCGACTAGTGAGCTATTACGCTTTCTTTAAAGGGTGGCTGCTTCTAAGCCAACCTCCTAGCTGTCTAAGCCTTCCCACATCGTTTCCCACTTAACCATAACTTTGGGACCTTAGCTGACGGTCTGGGTTGTTTCCCTTTTCACGACGGACGTTAGCACCCGCCGTGTGTCTCCCATGCTCGGCACTTGTAGGTATTCGGAGTTTGCATCGGTTTGGTAAGTCGGGATGACCCCCTAGCCGAAACAGTGCTCTACCCCCTACAGTGATACATGAGGCGCTACCTAAATAGCTTTCGAGGAGAACCAGCTATCTCCGAGCTTGATTAGCCTTTCACTCCGATCCACAGGTCATCCGCTAACTTTTCAACGGTAGTCGGTTCGGTCCTCCAGTTAGTGTTACCCAACCTTCAACCTGCCCATGGATAGATCGCCCGGTTTCGGGTCTATTCCCAGCGACTAGACGCCCTATTAAGACTCGCTTTCGCTACGCCTCCCCTATTCGGTTAAGCTCGCCACTGAAAATAAGTCGCTGACCCATTATACAAAAGGTACGCAGTCACCCAACAAAGTGGGCTCCCACTGCTTGTACGCATACGGTTTCAGGATCTATTTCACTCCCCTCTCCGGGGTTCTTTTCGCCTTTCCCTCACGGTACTAGTTCACTATCGGTCAGTCAGTAGTATTTAGCCTTGGAGGATGGTCCCCCCATATTCAGACAAAGTTTCTCGTGCTCCGTCCTACTCGATTTCATGACTAAGAGATTTTCGCGTACAGGGCTATCACCCACTATGGCCGCACTTTCCAGAGCGTTCCGCTAATCTCAAAGCCACTTAAGGGCTAGTCCCCGTTCGCTCGCCACTACTAAGGGAATCTCGGTTGATTTCTTTTCCTCAGGGTACTTAGATGTTTCAGTTCCCCTGGTTCGCCTCTTACGCCTATGTATTCAGCGTAAGATAACCATCTTATGATGGCTGGGTTCCCCCATTCAGACATCTCCGGATCAAAGTCTGTTTGCCGACTCCCCGAAGCTTTTCGCAGGCTACCACGTCTTTCATCGCCTCTGACTGCCAAGGCATCCACCGTATGCGCTTCTTCACTTGACCATATAACCCCAAGCAATCTGGTTATACTGTGAAGACGACATTCGCCGAAAATTCGATAATACTCAAAACTGAGTAACTCACAAATTTTACCTTAGCCTGATCCGTTACCAGTGAAAGTAACGTTCAGTCTATCTTTCTATCACATACCCAAATTTTTAAAGAACGA
>NZ_JAHIDY010000088.1:0-4582 GCF_018732265.1 Pseudomonas sp. TAE6080 | reverse complement strand
GGGTGGGGTCGCGGTATTTTGCCAAATCAGAAAGTCTTTTTCAGAGTTTCCCTAGTGTGATTTCCCAAAATCCCGCAAAAAATAAGCGAGCATCTCTTGTCGTTTCCTCCATGCTGGTGGGGAAAAATAATAGAAAGCACTAGGGCATTGGGTTGAGTGCGGTAGGTGCTTAGCACTGCACGACTGGCTCAAATAGAAACCTGTGGAAAATCAAAATAAGTTGGGCGGCTCTGAAGCCTCTACAGCTTCAGAAGGAGACGTTGAAAGCGAGCATTAGGCGACGTACTGCTGTAGGTGTGAACGCGCTACCACGAGGCGTACGCAAGCCTTTGGAGTTGAGGCAATCGGCCACTGACTGAAGCGTATTCACTTTGTTGTAGAGGCATGCCAGTAGGTGGGGTTGTACCGCCGCTTGATGTGCGTTCACGTTCTTCATACGTTGATCATTGGCGACTGTAATGTCAGCGACAGCACGGCCTTTGGCAAGCGCCTGAGAGCGGTTGTTTATCTTCTGTACTGCGACTGCATCACCATCGTCAGCACGCTTCTGAAGGGATGCCAGAGCCTCACGGGTACGGCTCGCGATGAACTCACGTTCTTGTTGGGCTAGTGCTGCGAATAGATGGAGTTCAAAGGTCTTTGCTTGCGGCATGGTGGCGACTTTGAATTCTGTCTGCTCCATCAACCGTGCGATGTGGTGAACAGAGCGTGAGAGTCGATCCAGCTTGGCGACTACCAACTGTGCGTTCTGCTCCTTGCACAGAGTCAGTGCCTTTGCACCTTCAGGACGATCCTCAATAGCCAGCTTGCCCGATACTACGTCGATGAACTCGCCAACGATCTGCCATCCGTTCTGATCAGCAGCACGAGTGATGTAGTCGCGTTGAGCATCCAAGCCCAGACCACTATCACCTTGGCCCTTTGTGGATACTCGGATGTAGGCGACCACTTTCATTTTCTGATCCTTGGCTTGCTGGCTGAGGTTCCATTGTCAGACTGAAGCCCATATTTGTCAATTCGAAGAACGACCATTCCTGCAAATGATAAATACAGATTTGATGGGTTTTAGTGAATCGGTCGAGTGGGGATTTGACGTGCTACAAGGGCGTCAGGTGGGCATACAATTAAATGCGATTTTGCACAAAAACGATTATTGGTGTGCGTGAACGCATCAGGTTTAGCACAAAGACATTCAAGCCCAATGAATACGGGGATTCACTTCACAGATGGTGCGCATTTCCATCATGGAAACTACCATGGAGAAAGGGTTTGTCTTGGATGGGATCAGGTTGTAATCAGGTTGTTAGCGTCTGAGTAGGTTATATACCTGTGTCGTCACCGACACGGCTGAGCACCCATCTGACTGAAGTCAGGCGTTAGCACACTACAGCGTGAGCTGTAAGCTGTTACCTCTTTAAGTTGATCAATTTTTAGTTAGTAATAATAGAATTATTAAAAGTATTCTATAAAATCTAAATGAAGCTTCTGATGCTCTGCATCATCGTGCTAAGCGTTGAACTACGTTCAAGAGGTATAACATTATCAAGCAAGCTTGATGGTAGGTGCTAGATTAGAAATGGTTCGCTACATTCATTAGTAATTTAATGACTATCTAATTTCTAGTATTCAAAGGGTTGTCAGTGTAGACGTCCCGTCTGTGCGTTCGCTTCGCTCTCTTTATAGTCCGACCGAAATAAAATACTATAGATTTCAGCTTTCAGACCTCCGGTCTTTATAGTCCGACCGAATTAAATCTTGATGCATTCACGGCACGTTCCACCGCCTGCGACGTTGGTCCGTCATGATATGCCGTCGCTTTGCTCTGGCCGTTCGCTGTAGGCTCTCTATATATCATGAGGCTGTGTTGAATTTCTTACGCCGCGTGCAATATATTGTTCGGAATTAGCTCTTAAAATTCCACGCATATGAATGATGAGTATCAGGCTGAAGGCCACGGGTTGCGTGACCTACGCTGCAAACTCAAGCTTAAAGCTCTCACTGGCTTCCCGGATGAATTCCACCTCGGTGCTGAGGGCTCGCATTAGGGCGGGGTGCCGATTAAGGTGCATCTGCATACCCTTCAAGGCATACCTAGCACACTGTGCGATTCTGCGTGCCTGACGATCTTCAACATTTGCCGCAGTCATGATTGTTTCGGTGCTGATCATCTCCATCTTACAGGCTCCGTATACGTGCCTTGGGCTTACGTTTAGTATGCCTTTACTGGCGCCAGCAACGACGTAGCACGCCCCCATAATGTAGTCTTCGACCCAGTTCTGAGGCGGTAATGAGTCGCTCTGATCCTCATTCCCCTGGAGGTCAGCCAGCATCACATGCAAGGCTATCGTATTGAAGTAAGAACTACGTTTACGTCCCCTTTTGTCCTTCCTCTCTGGAAGAAGCTCTATGGCCTTCTGAGGGGCTTCAGGGGAGTCATTGGCGGCTTCTAGGAGGCGTAGGGCGTCTTTCGTGTGCTCTGGGCTCCAGTGCGGTTGTACGGGCTCCTGTGCTGTCGCTAGGTTCTGGTAACTGTCGCCTGATGCAGTGAATGGTGTGCTTGAGTAAGTGCGAGTGACTTCGGTAAGTTCGCCGGTTGTGAAATCAGTTTCGACTTTGATAGTTTGGTAAGTTTTATTCATAAGTTGGCTTCTATGGCTATGCGATCAAATATTCAGGATGTGTGAGGTGGGGCATGCCGACAGAGCATTCAGATACAATGAATGCATGCTCGATTGGATGGTCTGGGAATTTCTTGATTGCGTTGATTACTCTGGCGTATGCGGGAAGGGTCTTCCCTTTTAGGGAGGTTCTAACGCCGTACCGTCTTGCGAAGATCAACGGGATTGTAAGTAATAGGTCGTCGTACCAATGCCGGATTTGATCGCGTTTGTTGTTAGCGTTGGCTACGGCGGAGATTGCACGGAGGTTGCAAGGTCTGTTGTCTTCACCGTTGTGATTGATATGGTCGATAACCCAGCCATCGCCCTTTCTTAGCGGGCGAGCCCAGGAGAAGGCTTTTGCAACTAGGCGATGAACGAACTGGTTTCCACGCTTGCCATCATCACCTGTAAGAGTTGCTCGGTAATACTGCTGGTTGGGGTTGAAGTTTTGTTTGATGAGTTCCATGGTGTAAGCATCTCGGATGCGTCCAGATGTAGATGCTTGATATCTGCTGAAGTCGGGAATGATTCTCCATTTTTCATCAGCAGTACACTTGATGTGCTCCAGTGTGAAGTACACATCCGCTGGATGGAAAGATTCGGTTTCTGTAATAGGGTTGTTAAAACAAGATTTCATTGTTGTGGTTTCCTTCTGTGGGAGGTAGAAGGCAATACGGAGACGTACCACGGACTTTGTGTTGTGTGGGGAGAAGAGTCAGGTAGTATTGCCGGGAGGGAGTGTTAGTGTGCGATGAGCTCGCCAAGTGGAGAAAGTTTCGGTGGTGCAGTTGGTGTAGATGGTTCTCGCTGGGCTGCCAGTTGTTTAAATTGCTCTCGTTGCGTTGGTGCTTTAATATGCACCTCTTCAAAGTGTACGTCTTCTGGGTCTTCTGGAAGAGCCTCTACAAAGCTCCTTGCGAGCTCTGCACGCACTTGCAGTGGGATAGCATTGGCATGCTTGCCTAGAGCTTCTAGAAAACCTTGCAGGAGTCCGTACATATCATATGTATTGTATTCTCTCATTGCCATTTTGCTTCTTTTCGATATTGCTCAACATGCTTGTCTTTACGGCGCTTTCGTTGAGGTGGATTGTAGTCTTCTGAGAAGTCTTGTTCCTGTGTGTAATCCCATACATTGATTTCAGTTGTCGTGATGAGGGGGGTGGTTGGGAGTTCTTCGGGTTCGATTATCTCTGGGGGTCTTTTCTTTAGCGATAGAATTGGTTTTGCCATTTATTTCTCCTATTGGTTAGGTTGAATGGTGCGTGGTTGTTGGCTTTCACGTTGGAGTTGGTCGAGTTCTTCTTGTTCTTTCTTGCATTCGCTCATGGTCTTCTTGGCTGTGCAAGTTAAGAGAATTAGGTAGCGGTTTGATGTGGCTTGCTGGCGAGCGATACCTAAGTATTCTTCACGGAGGTCTAGTGTGCGTTGGTCTACGTATACTTTCTGTTCCGTCATTCTACTGTCCGTGTAGTTTGTAGATTCCTTCAATGTCTGGGTATCTCCGCTGAATATCAATGAAGTATTGAATATGGTGATTCCCAGGCAGAGTACGATAAAGAAGAAGATGGTTCCGAGCCAACCCATTCCGAGTTTCATATCGGCCATATGGTTGTCTCCTTTGGGTTGAGTAAGTAAGGGGCTTCTGTGTGGCCCCTTAATGCTTACTTGCGTACTTCGGCCGATGTGGCGCGTGCGTTAAAGATGATATTTCCGATAGCCCTGTCCACAAGTGCAGGTAGCTTTTCATCCCTCTTGTCTAGAACCTTTTCAAGTTCTGCCATGGCCTTGGCCCGATCCTCTTCTGAGGCTGATCCGTGAAGTTCAATATTGATTTTGTCGCCTTCAATATTGACCACAGGGGCGAGGTTGGTAGTTGGTGTATCCCAGCTTCCTGTAGCGCCACCACTTCCCCAGCGTCCA
>NZ_JAHIDY010000087.1:0-5539 GCF_018732265.1 Pseudomonas sp. TAE6080 | reverse complement strand
GGTGACATCTTCGCTGCCTGTACCGCCGCCATCGCAGCCTCGCTAAAGCTCGACAACTCCTACAAGGGGATTGCCGCCTGCACCTTGTCCCGCCCCAACACCAGGCTGCACAACGCCGGCAAAAACAGCAGCGTCAATAACGTCCCCACCAGCACCCCGCCAATCAACACATACGCCAGCGACGACCAGAACACCGACAAGGTCAGCGGAATAAACGCCAACGCCGCCGCCAGCGCGGTCAAGATCACCGGCCGGGCACGGCGCACGGTGGCTTCGACAATCGCCTCGCCGGTCGCCATGCCGTGCGCCTGGTTCTGGCGGATCTGGTCGGTAAAGATCAGGGTGTTGCGCATCAGGATCCCGCCAATCCCGATCAGCCCCAAAATGGCATTGAAGCCAAACGGCTGGTTGAACAGCAGCAAGGTCGGCACCGCGCCGATCAACCCCAGCGGGGCGGTGGCGAAGACCATGAACATCACGCCGAACGAGCGCACCTGGAACATGATCACCGTGAGGGTCAGCAGGATCATGATCGGGAACAGCGCGGCCAGGGCGACATTGGCCTTGGCGCTTTCTTCCACCGGGCCGCCGATGTCGATGCGATAGCCGGCCGGCAAGCCTGCGATCAGCGGTTGCAGGTCTTTGTAGACGGCTATTTCCACATCGGGCGGTTGCACGCCGTCGATGATGTCGGCGCGCACTTCGACGGTGCTCGCGCGGTTACGCCGCTTGAGGATCGGCTCTTCCATCACCGCCTGGAAATGCCCGACCTGGGCCAAGGGCACCGATACGCCGGCGCTGTTGGTCAAGGTCATGTTGTCGAGGTTGCCGAGGTCTTCGCGCTGGCTGCCCTGGGCGCGGGCCACCACGGATACGGTGCGGTTGCCTTCGCGCACTTCGGTGATGGGGTTGCCGCTGAGCAGGGCGTTGAGTTGGGATTTCACCTCGTTGGGGGTGAAGCCCAGCAGGCGCAGGCGATCCTGGTCCAGCACCAGGCGATAACCGCTGCTGCGCTCGCCCCAGTCGAGGAAGGCGTCCTTGGTCAGGCGGTTGGCGGCGACTACTTGGCGCACGTCTTCGGACACACTGCGCAGCACGTTCAGGTCCGGGCCGGACACGCGAAACACCACCGGGAACGGTACGGGCGGGCCGAACAGCAGTTGCGTGACCCGCACCCGTGCCGCCGGGAATTCGCCGGCGGCGATGCGTTCACGCATGCGCAGCTTCAAAGCGTCCCGCGCATGGGCGTCGGGGGTTTGCACGATCAGTTTGGCGAAGGCCGGGTCCGGCAGTTCGGGGTTCAACGACAGGAAAAAGCGTGGCGCACCGCCGCCCACGTAGGTGTCGACCATCGTGGTTTGCGGCTCTTGCAGCAGCGCCTTTTCCAACTGTGCCGCCACCGCTTCGGTGCTTTTGAAGGCACTGCCTGGCGGCATATACACCTCCAGGATCAGTTCGGAACGGTCGGAGTTGGGGAAGAACTGTTTTTTCACCAGGCCCATGCCCAGCCCGCACACCACAAAGGCCGTCACCACCAGCCCGGTCACCAGCCAGCGACGGCGTACGCAGGTTTGCACCAGGTTGCGCAGTTTCTGGTACCAGGGCCCGGCATAAATCGCATCGTGGCCGCCGGGCACCGGCTTGATGTCGGGCAGCAGCTTGACCCCCAGGTATGGGGTAAACACCACGGCGACCAACCAGGACGCAATCAGGGCAAAACCGACGATCCAGAAGATATTGCCGGCGTATTCGCCCGCTGCCGAACGGGCAAAACCCACCGGCAGAAAACCGATGATTGTCACCAGGGTGCCCGTCAACATCGGTGCCGCAGTGGCGCTCCAGGCGAAGGTGGCGGCGTGGATGCGGTCGAAGCCTTCTTCGAGTTTGACCACCATCATCTCGATGGCGATGATCGCGTCGTCCACCAGCAGGCCCAGGGAAATGATCAGCGCGCCGAGAGTGATGCGGTCGAATTCGCGCCCGGTCAACAGCATGATGACAAACACAATCGAGAGCGTCAGCGGCACCGCTGCCGCCACCACCAGCCCGACCCGAAAGCCCAGGGCCAACAGGCTGATGATCATCACCACGGCCAGGGCGACAAAGAACTTGAGCATGAACTCGTTGACCGCCAGGCTGATGTTTTTCGCCTGGTCGGCGACTTTTGCGAAGTTGATACCTAACGGCAGGTCAGCCTGGATTTTGGCTTCCTGGGCCTTGAGGCTCTTGTCCAGGTCCAGGCCGTTCCAGTGTTTTTCCATGATGATGCCCAGCATCAGCGCCGGGTCGCCCTGGTGGCGGATGCGGTAGCTGGGCGGGTCTTCGTAGCCGCGGCTGACGGTGGCGACATCGGCGATACGCAGCACTTTGCCGTCCACCGGCAGCGGCACGTTTTCGATCAACGCCAGGCTGTCGAAAGCCCCATCGATACGGATATAGGCGCGGGCGCCGGCGGTTTCGACAAACCCCGACGGGGCCACGGCGTTCTGCGCGGCGAGGGCGGCGAAGATCTGCTCGGGCTTGATGCCCAGGGTGGCCAGGCGTTCATAGGAGAACTCGACAAACACTCGCTGGGCCTGTTCGCCAAGGATGTTGACCTTTTTCACCCCCGCCAGATCGAGAAATTCCTGGCGCAGTGCTTCGGCCATTTGCACCTGCTGGCGATGGGGCAGGTGTTCGGCTTCGAGGGCATACAGGGCGAAGTACACATCGGAATATTCATCGTTGAAGAACGGCCCGATCACGCCCTTGGGCAGTTTGGCGGCCTCATCGCTGAGTTTTTTGCGGGTCTGGTAGAACAGGTCCTGGATTTCGTTGGGGCGCGTGGATTCGAGGAAGGTCATGCGCATCGATACAAAACCCGGTTGGGCGATGGTTTCGACGCGGTCGTAGTAGTCCAGTTCCTGCAGGCGCTTTTCCAGGCGGTCGGCCACCTGTTCCTGCATCTCCTGGGCCGTGGCGCCGGGCCAGGCGGCGGTGATGGTCATGACCTTGACCGTGAACAGCGGGTCTTCGGCGCGTCCCAGTTTGCCGAAGGAGAAAATCCCCGCCGCCAGGATGGCGAGGATCAGGAACAACGTTACGGCGCGGTGCTTGACCGCCAGTTCAGAGAGGTTGATACCGCGCATGATCATTGGCCCTGCCGACGGCTGAGTGCCAGCGCCTGGGCGGGCAGCAGCCTTATGCTGTCACCGTTGTGCAACAAGTGGGCGCCGAGGGCGACGATGATCTGGCCGGGGCTGACGCCGCTGCTGAGTACGGCGTCTTCCTGGCCCAGGTAGGCCACGACCACTGGGGCAAAGCTGACCTTGTCGTCATCGCCGATCAGCCATACGCCAGTGCCGCTACCCGTGTCGTGCAGGGCGCCAATCGGCACGCGGGTCTGTGGCAACGAGCCGCTGCCTTGCAAGCGCAGGGTGATGGTGGAGCCGAGCGCAAAGCGATCAAAGGTGCCGTGCAGCACGTAGCGCGCACGATAGGTGCGGGTGACGGGATCGGCACTCGCGGACAGTTCGCGCAAGGTCGCCGTGACGGCCTGGTCGGGCGCGCCGAAGGGCAGGGCCAGGGCTTTGTGCGAGGCCTGCTCGCGCTGGTTTTCCGGCAGGTTGATGATTGCTTCCCGCGCACCGTCGTGGGCCAGGCGCGCGACAATCTGCCCTTCAGCCACCACTTGCCCGCGCTCGACGCGCACATCGGTGACCACGCCGTCGTTATCGGCCCTGAGCACGGAGTAGGTGCGGCGGTTTTCGATCTGGCTGGCGTCTGACTGGGCGGCGGCCAGTTCGGCTTCGGCGACCCGCAGGTTGGTCGCCGACTGGTCGAAAATCTGCCGCGACACTGCGCCAGTGCTGGCCAGGCGTTGGTAGCGGCTTGCGTCATCACGGCGCTGGCGCAGTTGTGCCTGGGCGGCGTTGACGCGGTTTTTCGCCGAACGTAGCGCCAGTTCGAAGTCGCCGATATCCAGTACCAGCAAGGTGTCGCCACGGGACACATGTTGGCCGGGATCGACCTTACGCTCGATCACTTTGCCGCTGACCCTAAAACCCAGGTCGCTTTCGGTACGGGCTGCCACCACGCCGGTATAGGCACTCTGCTGACTGGCGGCGGCTTCAACTTTGGCTGCCAGCACCGGGCGCGGCGCAGGTGTGTGGGAGGCGGTATCAGCCGGGCTGTTGCAGCCGCTGAGGAGGATCAACAGCGCCAGGGGCGGGAAAAGGCTGCGAAGGGGAGGACGTGGGCTCATTTCAGGCTCCTGCTGCTGGGGCATTAAAAAATTACGATCGTAATATTAAGTCGCATATTATGACCGAAATATAATTAAATCCAGCCCTTCATTTTCAAGCTCGACAGTGACTACGGGATACGCGGGGTGGTGGTTATCACACTTTGTCCAAGTTAAACGGGCGCAGATGATGATTCTCTTTTGAGATCAATCCTGAAGGTCTACGCCCATGCTTCCTGTTTTTCGTTTTGCGTCGCTGTCATTGGATCGTCCCATGTATGGAACGATGCGAGTCAGATTCGCTGTCTACCGCCTTATTGGTATTGGATTTAAGGTGTATTCACTTTGGAGGACCCTCATGAAAAACATCATTGGTATCTACACCAGCCCGCGTAGCCACTGGGTAGGCGACGGTTTCCCGGTTCGCACGCTGTTTTCCTACGACACTATGGGCAAACACATCAGCCCGTTCCTGCTGCTGGACCACGCTGGCCCGGCGGAATTCACCCCGACCAGCCAACGGCGTGGCGTGGGCCAGCATCCGCATCGCGGCTTTGAAACTGTGACCATCGTCTACAAGGGCGAAGTCGAGCACCACGACTCCACCGGTGCCGGCGGCAAAATCGGCCCGGGTGATGTGCAGTGGATGACGGCTGCCAAGGGGATCCTGCACGAAGAGTTCCATTCCGAAGCGTTCGCCAAAAGTGGCGGCGCCCTGGAAATGGTGCAGTTGTGGGTCAACCTGCCGGCCAAGGACAAAATGAGCGATGCTGGCTACCAGACCATCCTCGACGGTGATATTCCGTCGCTGCCCCTGGCCGATGGCGCCGGCAGCCTGCGCCTGATTGCCGGTGAGTTCGCCGGCGAGAAAGGCCCGGCCCGCACCTTCACGCCGATTGACGTGTGGGACCTACGCCTCAACGGCGGCAAGGCCGTGACCCTGGACCTGCACGCCGGGCGCAATACCGCGCTGGTGGTGCTCAAAGGCACCGTGCACGTCAACGGCAAGGAACTGGCGCGCGAAGGGCAACTGGTGTTGTTCGAGCGCGAGGGTGAGCAGATCAGCCTGGAGTCGAACAACGACGCCATGGTCTTGCTGCTCAGCGGTGAGCCCATCGACGAGCCCATCGTCGGTCACGGCCCATTCGTGATGAACACCGAGCAAGAGATTCATCAGGCCTTCGCCGACTTCCAATCCGGCCAGTTCGGCCAGATGCACGGCTGATACTGAGTGAGGCTGCGATGGCGGCGGCACAGGCGCTAGAGATGTATTGCCTGACCCACCGCTATCGCAGCCTCGCCGGGGCTCGACAGCTC
>NZ_JAHIDY010000086.1:0-5935 GCF_018732265.1 Pseudomonas sp. TAE6080 | reverse complement strand
AGAAGAACCAGCACTATTGTTCAAAGCTGCGGCCGTACCTACCGATAATCCCTTTCTTAAGCTCGAAAAAGCTTAAATCTCCGTAGCATCCCATTGGGTGCTCGACATGCACAATCAACTCGGGGCAGCGCTCATTACTGAACCGTTCCGTTGCCGCTCTCCAGGAGCTCATAGAGTTCGATGGTTGATTGGCTTAGTCTCAAAGTTTTTTGGGGCGCCCTGCTTGACGATAATATCATCATGACACCTATACTCGTGCAGCATCATCGGGCCTCGAGGACGTGAGCTTGATCGACCGAAGTGTCAATCGACGATCGTTGTCGTTCGCCGCGCAGCGACTATGTGGCTGCTGGTTTTCAGGCTTTTTTTGTAGGGCATGATGCGATATGCGTTAAAGAGCAAATCATCTGAACTTCAGTCTCTGAAGCGATGCATTGGCTGCCGATCCGACGTAAGACTGACCGAGGGCACGGAATGCACATCGTTGGTGGTCTATATCGCGAGTTATGTGATGTACCGTTCTGGGACTCTACGCTGGGCTCTGGAGGTCGCGCTGCCTTGGCCGCCAACGCACTGGCTTCGGGTGTCGAGTTTTCCACTTATGCCTCCCCCGCTGATCGCTCCGCATTGGTTTCGCTGGAGTCGCAGGGAATCATCACGCATGCCGCTACCAGGCCATCGCCAATAGTCTTTGCGTATTTCCACCCCCTTTCTTCGCCCCATATTGAGCCACCCCGCGCGTCCATCAACCGCGAAAACTCGATATCGGTGACTGGGAACGCCGTTTTGCGCTTCGGCTTTCTTGAGGGAGATGCGGTGGTCACGGCGAATCGGGCCGTATACGACCCGCAAACCTGGCATAACCCGCCATCGTTTGGAGCCAATGGGTCGACGGCCAGAGAATTGGCCCTAGTAATGAATGAACTGGAAGTGCGCCAGATAACTGGAATCGATGAGTTGCACTTAGCGGCGCAACACCTGCTGAAAAAACAACGCGCACAGGTTGTCGTGATCAAACAAGGTGCACGTGGCGCCTCAGTTTACGAGGGTGTAGGCAAGATTTCACACATACCGGCTTATCGTTCCAGCAGTGTTTTTAAAATCGGAACAGGTGACATATTTACTGCCGTATTTGCGGTTCATTGGGCGCAAGGCGAACTGCCGCCTCACCAAGCTGCAGATCTGGCGTCACGGTCGGTATCTGTCTATTGCGATACCCGTGCGTTCGAGTTTGATGAATCCATCCTCAAGCAACGTCAGCCTATCTCATCTTGGAGAGGTGGCAGGGTTCGTCTTGAAGGTGGTGTTGATTCACTAGGACAGCGATACACGATGGAAGAAGCCCGGTTTGCATTGCGCGAACTGGGTGTTGATGTGACATGTCCACAGATTGAAGTGGCAAACGCTGGCTGGAATACGGATGCGACCTTGGTAATAAATGATGAGTTGTCGGTGGAGTCCCTGGCACGAATTGCAGAAGACCGAGCCCGATCAATTCCGATCATCACACTCCACGAGCGCACTACTGCCGCGAGTGTATTAACCGTTGCAACAGAGACAACGGATGACTTCACGACAGCAATGTACCTCGCAGTCTGGGCTGCTGGCGAAGCCGCTGCCACTCACTGAAAGATAAAACAATAATCGGCATCGCCCGCAGGGTCATGCAACGGAATGTAACCAGCTGAGGCCAGATCGATCCATGGCGGACGTCTATATCATATATGCCAAAGAAAATAGCAAGACAGCGCTGAAGGTTCGCGATCTCCTCTCCGCGTCCTGGAGCGTGTGGCTAGACGATTTGATAGTTGGCGACTTCAGTGTCGCGATTACAGAAAATCTCAAAGAAGCGAAATGCGTCGTTGCTCTATATTCCTCATTTGCTCACAAGCACACCATCACTGGCGAGTTGAGCTTGGCAGAAAAATATCAAAAGAAGGTCGTCCCTCTCATTTTGGATGACAGTGATCCGCCGTACCCATATGGTCACTTCAGCAGTGTTGATTTCCGGTCATGGCAGGGCGAAGCAGATCACTCATGCTTTCAGTTGCTGCAGAAGAAAATCGGGCTCGTTGTACCTCCTCAGGGTAAGCCCGTCCGGTTAGCCACGATAGCTGACGGTGCGCTTGCCCTTCCTAATGTCTTCATGTCTGTTTCGTCACACGAGACACAGTTCGATCCCGTAGAAGCGTTGGAAGCATTAACGGTGTATCCGACGCGCTCGATTCTTGTTTCTGCCTATGACCTGGTTAATTCTGAATCGCGACACAAGATGATTGCTGAAATAACGACCTATCGAGACCTAGGCGGTTTTGTTCTCATCGACTCGGGCAATTATGAGGCTTACCGCCTGAATGACAAACAGTGGAAGCCATCGAACCTGAAGCGCGCGCTAACCGATACGCCACACGATTGGGCGTTCTGTTTTGACAACATGACCCCCAGTGACAAATTCGAAGTGGCGGTCAGGCAGGTCATAAAAGCAGTGGAGCGCGACGCCAAGCACACCTCTGCTCCGGTGCTACCCATCATTCACGTCAAGCAGACCCCTAAGGGGCTCGAAAGACTTCCTCGGATCGTCAGGGCGATATCCGAGCACCTGCAACCGCCTATCATCGCCATTCCGGAAAGGGAACTGGGTGCGGGCCTTGCGCAGCGTGCATTGACTGTCAGACATATCAGGGATGAACTGGACAAGCTGCCCTATTATCAACCCATTCATCTACTGGGCACTGGAAACCCGTGGAGCATTGCACTACTGGCGGCCGCTGGCGCGGACACGTTCGACGGTCTTGAGTGGTGTCGGTTTGCGGTAGATCCTGAGCTTGAGCGGCTTCACCACTTCCAACACTTCGACTTTTTCAAAACGAAAAGGATCCGAAGTGAATTTATGGATAGGGTGATGGCAAACAACAACATAGGCTACGCAGGCAAGGTTGCGTTCCACAATCTAGAGTATTATGCGGAGTTTGGCCGAATCATGCGTGACATGTATTCGAAAGGCCGCGAAGAACCGTTCGCCATGGGAGTTACCGGCATGAAAAGCGCCGAGCTTCGATCGCTATTCCCAGGAATTTTTCTATGACCACTTATAGCGCTGAAGCGCTCTGCAGAGCTGTCGCTGCGGTCTGTCCAGATATTCGCACACGCATCGAAGCCGGCGCAGTGTCTGACGAGCGTCATCTATGGTGGGAGCTTTCTTGCTGCATTCTCAGTAGCCAGGTCCCCTACCCGCTCGCTATGGCAGCCGCCGATGCCATCGATGAACGTGGCTATCTTTATCACAACAAACAACACAGCGAGCACCTTGCCGAGAAATTGTTTGAAGTGCTCAGAACCCCTCTCGTTGTCGACGGCAAAATGCGCACTTACAGGTTTCCCAGGGCAAAAGCCGGTCACTTAGCGTCCACGTGGGCGGCCGTAGCAAGCATTGGCGGCTCACTCAAGGCGCTGATCAGTGGTGACGTCAGTGATGTACGCGCGTGGCTAGTGGCCCATGCATCCGGTATGGGGCCCAAGCAAGCCAGTATGTTTTTGCGCAATTGCGGGGTTACTTATGACTTGGCAATCCTTGATCGGCACGTGCTCAATTACATGTCTGCTCAGGGGATATATTCAGGCACTCAGGTATCCATATCCGGATTGAATCAGTATGGCAGGCATGAAGACAGGCTTCGTGACCATGCCCGGGAAATGGATTGCCCGGTTGGTCTTTTGGATTGGGCCATATGGATCGTTATGCGCGTTGCAAATCGCAAGCAGGAGGCTGTTTTAGTATGAGTATCGTGACACTGGTTTCCGGAGGCCTAGACTCTACGCTCGTCGCCAAGTTGGCACAGGAGCAAGGCCTGCAGATATTTCCACTCTTTGTAGATTATGGTCAACGCGCCCGCGACCGAGAGCTCGCAGCCTGCAAGCTGGCCATGCAGAAGCTTGGACTTCCTGAGCCCGAAATTGCCGGTCTGTCGGGATTTGGCAGGTTGATTCGCTCGGGACTCACCGACCCGACCTTGCACATCATTGACGACGCCTTCACTCCCGGCCGGAACATGCTTTTTCTGTTGACCGCCGCCGCTTACGCCCATCAGAAAAACGCCGATGCGATCTCCATCGGATTGCTTCACGAAAGCACCAGCCTTTTTCCTGATCAGACCTCCGGATTCCTCGAGGAGGCTGAGCGCATGATAACTCTATGCATGGGCCGGAATATCAAGGTGCTTGCACCGCTCTCATCGTTCACCAAACCTGACGTCGTGACGCTGGCAGCCGAGAAAGGCATCTCTCAGACCTACTCGTGCCACCTGGGTGAAGAACAGCCGTGCGGCAACTGTATCGCCTGCAACGAATTCAAATTTGAGGGTGCCAATGATGGGCGGTAGCAGCACAGGTGGATGGAGCCGACTCGGTGATGTCAGGTCACTGGAGCAAAAAGCCAAGGCTGCTCTAAATGAGGGCAAGCGCAACGTGTTCATCAGTTTTGCCACTGAGGACATGGCTGAGGTCAATCTGCTCAGGGGACAGGCAAAAAACGATAACAATGACATCGAGTTCAATGATCATTCAGTCCGCGAACCCTACGACAGTGAGCAGGCGGAGTACATCAAGCGCAAGATCGCCGAGCGCATCAACCGCTCATCTATCACTGTGGTCTTCATTTCCAAGGACACTGCCCAGAGCAAGTGGGTGAAATGGGAGGTAGAAAAGAGCCTAGAGCTTGGCAAGAAGGTTGTAGCTGTGCATTCCGGTAAGCAGTTCGGCGCAGCTGAGCCTAAATGGGTATCGGAACACAAGATCAAAACCGTACCCTGGTCGAAGCTCTCCGACGAGCTTAAATAAGCTGCCGGCAGGAAGGTGTTTAGCTTCTGAAACTAGCGCCCTACTCCTGCCAGTAGTCGTTCGCACGCGAGGCGCTGTCAGTTGTCCTTCCTTGCCTCCCACTGAGTGTGCTCACGAGAAAATGCGTTCTCAGCGTCACCTACAAATGTCGACAAATGCTCATCTTTTTTCAGCTCATCGGCCTGTTCACGTATAAGCGTAATCTCATGCGCAGTCAGTGCGTAAGACGCCGATAGCTCAGTGAAGCGTTTTGCCTGCATCCACGTCAGAATACTTGCTGCAACAGCGATCAGCACGTCAGTCGGAAAGTATTGGTATTCCACGTTGGCGATCTTGATCAGCGCACATCCAAAAGCGATGGCGTTAACGGCGATCAATGTAATGAAGAAATACTTGGCGGCCTGGGCGTTGAAGTTAGCTTTACGTGAATACCATCCCAGTTGGTCGTTGATCCGGGATTCGATGTACGTATCGCGCCGGGTTTCGAAATCACCGGCCCTCATCAGCTTCATCTTGTACGTAATTTGCTGGGCCGGCAGATGCGTGAGCAGCTTGTTCGACACGCCTGGGTTTTGCTCAACCACTTGCGTAAGCTTTGCCAGCAAATGCTTCTTGGCCGCCTCGTCGCTTTCATGAAAAGGCTCTGCGCGGGACACGTAGCGCCACACCATGGTTTTGATTGATTCGGCGACGGCACGCCCCGAATACCAAAGCCGCTCAGGCCGCTGTGTCGCCAAATACACAGAGCTGGCTAATGCGCCGGCTAAAAGAGCCGCCTGCAGGGCCGCTGCACCCCAGTGAGGATAATTGATAACCGAGACGACTGCGGCCACCACCAACAGCGCCAGGTTAGTGAGCAGCGCGGCAAGAAAATGCTTCTGAGCGGAACCCGACAGCTCATCGGCGGCCTGATAGAGACCAGGGAAATCAGAAATCTGCATCAAGGAACCTCATAGCCGAGTTTTTGATACACGGCTGGCGGATAGAAATAGTTGCCACGCTCACTTGCCGTGGGGTTCGCCAGGGCATGAGCAATAATGGCAGGGGAATACGGGACGAACACTGCCCCAACGTCCTGCAGGATGGGAGGGCAAAGATC
>NZ_JAHIDY010000085.1:0-7110 GCF_018732265.1 Pseudomonas sp. TAE6080 | reverse complement strand
GCTAGCAGCGTGAGAACCGAAAAGAATGTCCGAAATTACTGGACCAGTTCAAGCCGCCTCCTACAAGGGGGCGCTCACATTTCAGTCGTCCATATCTCGACCGCTCAACAAGCGGCTGATCATCTCCATCGAAAATCCGCGATAGCTCAAAAAGCGCCCTTGCTTGGCGCGTTCACGGGCATCAATTGGCAGATGGCCAGCAAACTTACGGCGCCAGGTGTCTTCCAGTTGCGATTGCCAACTGATGCCACACTCACGCAGCGCCAGATCGATATCGGCACGCTGCAAGCCTCGCTGGCTCAGCTCTTCGCGAATCCGCGCAGGCCCGTAGCCCGAGCGTGCCCGGTAGGAAACAAAGCTTTCTAGATAACGTGCTTCCGAAAGTAGCCCCTCTTCCGTCAAGCGGTCGAGGGCTGTTTCGATCATTTCGGGAGGGGCGCCACGCTGACGCAGTTTACGCGTCAGCTCAACACGACCATGCTCGCGTCGTGCGAGCAGGTCCATTGCGGTACGCCGTACGGCAACCAGCGTATCGAGTACAACGGTCATCGTTGGGCTCAGATATCAGCGTCGGCTTCTGCCATGTCATCAACAGGTTCGCGGTTGGCTGCAGCCTTGACGTCTGGCGCCGGGGTCAGCAGCTTGTCGCGGATCTGCTTCTCAAGCGTCGCCGCGATATCAGGGTTGTCCTGCAGGAACTTGGCCGAGTTGGCCTTGCCCTGACCGATCTTGCTGCCGTTGTAGGCATACCAGGCGCCGGACTTCTCGACAAAACCGTGCAGCACGCCCAGGTCGATCATCTCGCCGTTCAGGTAGATACCCTTGCCGTAGAGAATCTGGAACTCGGCCTGACGGAATGGCGGAGCTACCTTGTTCTTCACAACCTTGACGCGGGTTTCGCTACCGACAACCTCGTCACCTTCCTTCACCGCGCCAGTACGACGGATGTCCAGGCGAACCGAAGCGTAGAACTTCAGCGCGTTACCACCGGTGGTGGTTTCCGGGCTGCCGAACATCACGCCGATTTTCATCCGGATCTGGTTGATGAAGATCACCAGGCAGTTGGCGTTCTTGATGTTACCGGTGATCTTACGCAGGGCCTGGGACATCAGACGAGCTTGCAGGCCGACGTGCATGTCGCCCATTTCGCCTTCGATCTCGGCCTTCGGCACCAGGGCCGCCACGGAGTCGACCACGATCACGTCGATGGCGTTCGAACGCACCAGCATGTCGGTGATTTCCAGCGCTTGCTCGCCGGTGTCCGGCTGCGAAACCAGCAGGTCGTCGACATTGACGCCCAGCTTGCCCGCGTATTCAGGATCCAGGGCGTGCTCGGCATCGACGAACGCGCAGGTGGCGCCCATTTTCTGGGCCTGGGCAATCACCGACAGGGTCAGGGTGGTTTTACCAGAAGACTCCGGACCGTAGATCTCAACGATACGGCCTTTTGGCAGGCCGCCAATGCCGAGCGCGATGTCCAGACCCAGAGAGCCAGTGGAAATAGCCGGGATCGCCTGACGGTCGTGATCGCCCATACGCATTACGGCACCCTTGCCGAATTGACGTTCGATCTGACCCAGGGCCGCAGCCAAGGCTTTCTTCTTGTTGTCGTCCATTAAAGTCCTCACGTAATCAATAAGGCCTGACGGCCAACACCTGTATAAGTAGACAGTATTGTTCCATAAAGATCGGGGATCGCCTACCCCTGATTTTCTATTTCTGCTGCAGCTCGTCGCAACAGCCCCTCTAATGCGGCTTTTACCGTTTGTCGGCGGACCTCGTCACGGTTGCCAGGGAAGTGCTGGCACTCGGCCGTAACCTCGTCACCGACCCCCCAGGCCAGCCATACGGTGCCCACCGGTTTGTCCGGCGAGCCGCCATCGGGGCCTGCCACACCGCTGACCGCCACGGCAAACCGCGCCAGGCTTTTTTCCTGGGCGCCCCTGGCCATGGCCTCGACCACTTCACGGCTTACGGCCCCGACCTTGGGGAACAACCCTTCCGGCACATTGAGCTGGCGGGTCTTCTGCCGATTGGAATAGGTCACATAACCGGCCTCGAACCAGGCCGAACTCCCGGGAATACGCGTGATGGCTTCGGCAATACCACCACCGGTGCAGGATTCGGCGGTGGTGACGTGGGCATTGAGCACCTGCAAACGTCGGCCAAGTTCGGCGGCGAGTTGGGTAATTTCCTTCACGGTCGTCTCCAGGAAAGTGCGGGGGTTTGCCTACCCTACAGGAGCCCATCGGCCACGCAAACGGCAGACAGCTGCAACAGGTTACCGGGTGATGGCCCGCACATACGCCTGGCAGGCCCGCAGCGCGATCAATCCGTTATCGCCGGCATCGGTGATGCCGATAATTCGTTGAGCATGCGCCGGGTCAAGTCGACCTCGCGGGGCGCCATGAACCACGCTGCGGGTGGTGGTGGCTGGCATTGAGTGGCCGGCGGCGGGATCGGCGGCGTCGAGAAGGACTGACAGGCGCACATCAGCAGTGGCCAGCCGGTCGCGCAGATAAACCTGGTTACGTTGTGCATCGCTCAACTCCCGCGTGTGCTGTTGATCGCTGGCGGCGAGCTGTTGCTCCAATGCCTGGCGCCTGGTTTGTTCGGCCAGGTAGTGGCGCTGCGCTGCCTGGCTTTGTTGGTTGAGCTGCTCTGAATGCCGCGCCGCCTGGCGTTCAAACTCAAGGCCAAGGCGCCAGGCCTGGACCTGCCAACTGGCCGCCGCCGGGACGGTCATCAGCAAGACAACCGCCAGCATGCGCCAGCTCAACTGCATAACACCGCCCTCGCCTGCGCCCACAATTGCTGACGATGCTCTAGCCCATTGAGGCCACCATTGATACGGCGAGTGATGGTGGTGAATTGGTCCTGATCAGCCAGTTCATTCAAACCATTGCTGTGCCAGAACCAGGCGGCGGACTCGGCCGCCCATTGCGGTTGTTCCAGCAGTTCGGGGAAATGCAGCAGGCGTTCATCGCCAAACAGCGCGCGGCTGCAGGCCAGGTAATTGCGCCGCCCGGTAATCTGGATCAGCCCACGGCCGCGGTATTTCTGACCGTCACCGTCGGCTTCGGGACTGTTGCCCAGGCGTACCGCCAGGGTGCCGGTGTCGTATTTGCTCAGGTATTGCTCGCCGCCCAGTTCCCGGACGTAGCGCAGCTCACCGGACTCGTGACCGACCTGGGCAATAAAGGCGGCCATGCGTTTGGGGGCGGTGATGTGCCGGTGAAGCATGGCGGCGTTGAGCGCCGAAATGAAAACGCCCGCTTGGGCACGGGCGTTAGGCAGGATCTGTTGCAGTTGCGTGAGTGTCATCATCCTTGATCTCCACGGTCTAAGAGGCCAATCCACTGGCCATGATCGAACTGCGATAGCCCGTCGTCGTGTCGCCTACATGGGTCACCTTGTCAATCGACCAGCGCCCCTGCATATACCCAGGCCAAGTCTCATCCAGCAGCAACAGCCCTTCGGCGGACAGCAACGGGTTGCCAGGGCAGTCGATGGCGATCGTCAGCCCTTCGCGCCCCACCCGGCGCAACTCGCCCTGCGCCACTGAGCGCGCTTCGGTTTCGCTCTGGCAGCGTTGGCGCAAGGTCTTGAATGGTGCGATCCCCACCTCGACCACACGCTGGCGAGAGGCCGCTCCATCCCACCAATTGACACGGCAGCCCTGGTATTTGGCCCGCGCGCTTTCATCAATCCGCGCGCTGATAAACGCCTGCTCGCCAGGACGGTTGTCTTGGGTCACCGACAACCGCACATCCGGCAGTTGCTGGCCCGACAGCGACTTGACCTGACCGCTTTCGGCCAGCACATACAACTCGTTGATCGGCTTGGTCACTGCGTTGTAGCGCCCGGCCAGGCGGGTGATGAAGCCCATGTCGGTTTCATTCGACTGATCGATATGGTCAATCGCAATCCCATCCAGTGCCGGCGCCATCCGGGGTGAAAACCCGTGCCGCGTGGCCAGTTGGCGAAACAGCGCACCGAGGGTCGTGGGGCCATGGCTGGCGGAACGGCGCTGGCGGTAACCGCTTTGGTCCAATACGCTGAACGGCGCAGCCGTGGCCACGATCGCCAGGCGCATGGGAAACAGGTATGGGGTGCGCTGGGTAATCACAAACTCGCCTTTTTCCACCAGCCCCGACTCGCGATACCCCACGCGCAAGCCGATCTTGGCACCCAGGCTCGGCAGGCCCTCCAGGCCCTCGATATTGATGGTCAGTTCCAGGCGGTCGGATTCGATGCCCGCCGCGTCGGTGTGCTTCCATTGCATCAGCCGTGGGTTGATCAACGCCGCATTGGCGCCATAGATCTCCACGACCGGGGTAAATCCCATTGCCATGCTGCCTCCTTAATCCCAGGCCGAAACGGGTCGTGCAAGACCGGGTTGCGCGTCCATTTCGGGCACGATCACCCAGATGCCCGCCGGCAACACCGGGCCATGCTCGGCAAGCCCGGGATTCAAGCGCCAGAGGGTTTCTTCAGCCGCGTCATCACAACGGCCCAACTCGCGGTAGAGCAGCAGGTTGACCGAATCACCGGCAATACTTCGGACTCTACGCATTGACGAACTCCTCCAGCACCAGCGACCACTTGATCACCATGGCGGTGCCGTCATCGATGACATTGGCCTGGCTTTCCGTCAGCGCGGTGATGCGCCACAGGCCCCAGTTACGGCCGATACCATCGACCAGCGGCAACGGCGTCCGTGCATCCAGCAGGACGCGTAATTGGTCGAGACGCTGCATGCCAACAGCCGCCGTGGCGGTGCCGGCAAAGGTCAGCTTTTCCAGCTTCTGGCCGTTCTGCCGCGACTGGGGCTTGCTGGCGATAATCTCCAGGTCGCCCCAGCCACCATCACTGCCGCGCTGGAGCGTGGAGTAGGCGAACCCTCGGGACAGGCCAAATATAAAGTCGCCCAGTACCATCTGCTGTCGCATTAATCACCTCCATCGGTCAGTGCTGCGTTGCGCCGAACCGCCAGTGAATCGGTCAGCATCGGCATGCATTGGTTTTGCAGGGATTGCAGAACCCGGTCGACCACCTGCTGAGCGTCTGCGGGGTTGACGCCGGTGATCTGGATGCTCGGTGCCAGGGTGACCTGGACGTTGTCCGAGCGGGCGCTGTTGAGCTCTTTGCTCACTGCATCGGGCGATGGCAGGCGGTCACTGGGGCCGAACAATTTTTCACCGAGCCAACTACCGCCCTCGCCGCCCAACAGGCCACCGATAACGCCGCCCACCGCAGTGCCCACGCCAGGGAATACCAGGGTGCCAAGGGCCGCTCCGGCAGAAGCGCCGGCCCATGCGGCACCGGCGGTACCGAGGCCGCTGCCGGCGGCTCGCATGTTGCCGCTGCGCACGCCCCGGACGACGTTGATGGCGGCATCGGCGAAGCGCAATGGCGTCAACCTGCGCACGCCGATGGACCCCAGCCGGCTCAGGGTTGGGACCAGGCGGGAGGCTGGCGCCTTGCGTAGGCCGAGGGCTGATGCACTCTTTAATAGCACCGCCTTGCCTGCGCTCAACCCACGGGTAGAAACCCTTCGCAGGCTGGCGCTTACCGAAGTCACCCGCGCCAGGAACCCCGTTTTCAGGCCGTCAAACATCTTGCCTGCGCGCTCGCCCAGGCTCCTCATGATTGCCATTGGCCCAGTGGCGCTCCTGCCGGTCCCTGAGGTTTTTCTCGGCATCGGTGGGCTGGTGCGGCCAGTGCCGTTTTGCCTCACCGTTTTTCGTGACCCTTTGGGCCCGTAACGAGCCCGCCCGGTCAAGGGCTCGCTGGCGCCTGGGCAGCAGCAGTCCTTGCTATCGTCCCGGAACAATTTCCCGACGTAGGGCAACTTGCCCAGCGTTGCATCGACTACCTTGCCCGATACCCGGCTCTTGACCGTATCAAGCAAGCTTTCACCCACCCATTTGGAACTCTTGCTCAACCAGGCCTCAGTCGCCGAGGCCTTGTCTTCGGGCGCAGCTTGCGGCGCACTGGTCATAGCTTCAACGACCGTGCCGCCCAGCGGTCCACCCGTGATAAACAGGGTGCCATTGAGGGTTTCCAGGCTCTCGCGCAGGCGCACCTGTTCCTCGGTCAACGCGTGGATATGCAGGCTGGCGTTGGCCAGGGCCAGGCTCAGCTCAGACGGTGGCTCTGTCGCCACGCCCATATTGGGAGCGCCAATCAGACTTTCATTCGGCTCGGCAAGCAGGCCCGGCAGTTGCAAGGCGCCACTTTCGGCGAGCCCGGGAAAGGTCATCCAGCGTTTGTCTTCGTCCGCGAGCTTGAGCGTATATCGAGCGTCTTGCATCTCGCTCTCCTCCTATTTGACGCCAAGGCGAGTGATCGCGATGTCGTAGCGGCGCAATGCTTTGGCGGCATTCCATTCGAGAATTTCCGCTTCATTTACCGAGTAAACCAGCGGGACGACGTCGAGGATTACTTCGATGTCGCGCTGCGAAAGAAGTCCGCCGGTTTGTTTAAAAAATCGTCGATGCGCTCCTGCAGTTGCGTCCAGTCGGGCACGGTCAGGCCGTCCAGGTCAGGGATCATCAGGCCGGTGCAGTGCGAGGTGATGAACTCGGCGCGCTCTTTGTTGGTGGCGAGTTTTTTCATCACCTTGGTGGCGCGCAGCGCGGGCATTTCCAGGGTGACGCTGGTCAACACACGGCCGGCCACTTCCAGCGGCAGCAGCAGTTGCACCTGCTCGCCAGGCTCGCTGGAGTCGCCCAGGAAGAACGAGGCCGGGCGCGTCGACATGTCGTGTACGTGCTGGGCAATGCTCACGTAGTCCGGGCGCTTGAGTTGGTCGAGTTCCTTTTCCGAGAGGCCGGTGGCCAGTTTGGCCAGTTCGAAGAACTGGTCATCCTCGTCCTCGCCGGCGCGGGCCAGCGCTTGTTTTTGCGCGGCGTAGAACAGCGCGTTGAGTTGAATCTGCTCGATCGTCGCACCGTTGTCGGCGGTGATCGGCGCCAGCAGGCTATGCAGGGGTGGCTTCCAGGCCATGGGCGAAATTCCTTGATGACAATTTAGAACGCGTGGGTACGGTCAATGGACTGCCCCCGAAAAGTTGGACAGTTTCAGCTAGCAGCCTCAGCAGCATGA
>NZ_JAHIDY010000084.1:0-7311 GCF_018732265.1 Pseudomonas sp. TAE6080 | reverse complement strand
TGTGACAGGTACGACATGCTGATAGGCTACATGCGGGTATCGAAGGCGGACGGCTCCCAGGCTACCGATTTGCAGCGCGACGCGCTGATTGCCGCCGGGGTCGATCCAGTACATCTTTACGAGGACCAGGCATCCGGCATGCGCGAGGATCGGCCCGGCTTGACGAGCTGCCTGAAGGCGTTGCGAACTGGCGACACACTGGTCGTGTGGAAACTGGATCGGCTCGGACGCGACCTGCGACATCTCATCAACACCGTGCACGACCTGACTGGGCGCGGCATCGGCTTGAAGGTATTAACCGGGCACGGCGCGGCCATCGACACCACGACCGCCGCCGGCAAGCTGGTCTTTGGCATCTTCGCCGCCCTGGCCGAGTTCGAGCGCGAGTTGATCGCGGAGCGCACGATTGCCGGCCTAGCCTCGGCCCGCGCGCGCGGGCGGAAAGGCGGCCGGCCGTTCAAGATGACCGCCGCCAAGCTGCGGCTGGCGATGGCGGCAATGGGTCAGCCAGAGACCAAGGTCGGCGACCTGTGCCAGGAACTTGGCGTCACGCGGCAGACCCTGTATCGGCATGTTTCACCCAAGGGTGAGCTACGTCCAGATGGCGAGAAGCTACTCAGCCGAATTTGATGCCGGCATGAGGCAACGTAGCGACAGCGTGGTTTGTCTCAATGGGAAGCGCTCATGATCGATCTTTGAAGGCCCGCAGCAGTCGTGTCACAGACAGGACGAACAAACCGGTCAGCGTGAGGGCTGCGATACCCCAGTACTCTCCGATGAACGCGCCGGCCGTCGTGCCGGCCAGCACAATGGCGAGAATCGGCAAATGGCAGGGACAGGTGAGCACGGCCAGCGCGCCCCACAGGTAGCCGGTGATCGGTTTGTGCGTCTCGGACGGCAAGCGCTCGGGGCTGTTCATGGCAGACTCTCCGCGTGCTGTGCCGGCTCGGTCGGCATGGTGGCCAACTGCACCTCCAGATCGGCCAACGCTTCGCGCCGACGCTCGACGAACTGGCGCAGAACGGCAAGCTGCGCGGCCGCTTCATCGCCGTCCGCAGCATCCAGCGCCCGGCACAGCCGCGCCAGCGCGTCCAGGCCGATGCCCGCCTCGAAGGCCGCCCGCACGAAGCACAGCCGTTGCAAGGCGGCATCATCGAACAGGCCATAGCCGCCCGGGGTGCACGCCACCGGACGCAGCAATCCGCGCAGCAGGTAGTCGCGCACGATATGCACGCTCACCCCGGCATCAAGGGCCAGCCGGGACACGGTGTAGGCGCTCATTGAAAACCTCCTTTTTTTATCCAGCGCAGCAGGAAAGCTGCTTCACGTCCTTGTTGAAGGTCTGCGCCGCAAGCTTCAACCCCTCGACCATTGTCAGGTAGGGGAACAACTGGTCGGCCAGTTCCTGCACCGTCATGCGGTTGCGGATGGCGAGCACCGCCGTCTGGATCAGTTCGCCCGCTTCCGGGGCCACCGCCTGCACGCCGATGAGCCGTCCGCTACCTTCCTCGATGACCAGCTTGATGAAGCCGCGTGTGTCGAAGTTGGCAAGCGCTCGCGGAACGTTGTCGAGTGTCAGCGTGCGACTGTCGGTCTCGATGCCATCGTGGTGCGCTTCCGCCTCGCTGTAGCCCACGGTGGCGACTTGCGGGTCGGTGAACACCACTGCCGGCATCGCGGTCAGATTGAGGGCTGCGTCGCCGCCGGTCATGTTGATCGCGGCACGGGTGCCGGCGGCCGCTGCCACGTAGACGAACTGCGGCTGGTCGGTGCAGTCGCCGGCCGCGTAGATGTTCGGGTTGCTCGTGCGCATGCCTTGGTCGATAACGATGGCCCCTTGCGCATTGACAGTGACCCCCGCCGCGTCCAGCGCGAGGCTGCGCGTATTCGGTGCCCGACCGGTGGCAACCAGCAACTTGTCAGCGCGCAATTCACCGTGTCCGGTGGTCAGCACGAATTCGCCGTTCACATGGGCGACCTGGCTGGCTTGCGTGTGCTCCAGCACCTCGATGCCCTCGGCGCGGAAAGCGGCTGTCACGGCCTCGCCGATGGCCGGGTCTTCCCGGAAGAACAAGGTGCTGCGTGCCAGGATCGTGACCTGGCTGCCGAGCCGGGCAAAGGCTTGCGCCAGTTCCAACGCCACCACCGACGAACCGATCACGGCCAGGCGTGCGGGAATGGTGTCGCTGACAAGCGCTTCGGTGGAAGTCCAGTAGGGTGACTCTTTCAGGCCCGGAATCGGCGGCACGGCCGGACTGGCACCGGTGGCGACCAGGCAGCGGTCGAACGTTACCTCGCGCTCGCCACCCTCGTTCAAACGGACGACCAGGCTCTGGTCGTCCTTGAAACGCGCTTCACCGTGCAAAACGGTGATGGCTGGATTGCCGTCCAGGATGCCTTCGTATTTGGCGTGCCGCAGTTCATCGACACGGGCCTGCTGCTGGGCCAGCAGTTTGCTGCGGTCAATCGCAGGCACAGTTGCCGCAATACCGCCGTCGAACGGACTTTCCCGGCGCAGATGGGCAATATGGGCAGCGCGGATCATGATCTTGGACGGCACACAGCCGATATTGACGCAGGTGCCGCCGATGGTGCCGCGTTCGATCAGCGTGACCGTCGCGCCTTGCTCGACGGCCTTCAGCGCCGCCGCCATCGCGGCCCCGCCGCTGCCAATGATGGCGATATGCAAACCGGCGCCCTCAAGTGCATCACGGATTTTTGGTTCATCTTTGAAATCACCAACCCGGATCGAGCCTTGATAACCCAATGCGGCGATGGCGGCCAGCAGTTGGTTGTGGCTCACGGCGGTGTCTGCCATGACTTGCGCGCGGCTTTCTGGATAGGACACCACAGCGGCATTCACGCCGGGAATCTTTTCCAAAGCATCTTTGACATGGGTGGCGCAGGATGTGCAGGTCATGCCATTCACGGTGATTTCGGTCATTTTTTTACTCCATTGAATTTCGGGGTGCAGCAGGCATCGGCTTGGCGTTTTCGTTGGATGGCGTAGATGGTCAAGCCGATGAAAATCGCCAGCGCAGGCAGCAGCACATAGTCCAGATAGCCGGTCAGCGCGGACAAGCCGACCACACCGAGCAAAATGACCAGAACAGGGGTGAAGCAACACAGCGCCACGAGGGTTGTGCCAATGATGCTGACCCGCAGCAGTGTCTTCGGGTCTTTCATGATCAGTTCTTGACTGATGATGGGTAGCCCGCATCCTCGGTAGCCTTGGTCAGTTTCTGCACGCTGGTCTTGGCATCATCGAAGGTGACCACCGCTTCGCGCGTCTCGAAGGTCACGTCAACTTTACTGACGCCATCGACCTTGGAAATCGCCTTCTTGACAGTGATCGGACAGGCCGAGCAGGTCATGCCCGGTACGGACAGCGTAACGGTCTGGGTGGCGGCCCACACGGGGGCAACAACGGCAGCGAGGGCAAGGGCGGAAAGCAGCTTTTTCATGGTGAACTCCTGTGATCAATAGAAAAATGGCACGACGTAGGGAAATCCGAGCGCGACCAAAACCAGCACGGCCACGCCCCAGAAAATGAGCTTGTAAGTAGCTCGCACTTGGGGAATCGCGCAAACCTCACCCGGTTTGCAGGCGGCTGACGGCCGGTAGATGCGCCGCCAGGCGAAGAACAACGCCACCAGCGCCACGCCGATAAAGATGGGGCGATAGGGTTCCAACACCGTCAAGTTGCCGATCCAAGCGCCGCTGAACCCCAAGGCGATCAGAACCAGCGGCCCGAGGCAGCAAGCCGAGGCGAGGATGGCGGCCAGCCCGCCAGTGAAGAGCGCGCCGCGCCCGTTTTGAGGTTCAGACATACGTTTGTCCTTTCGAATCTGAATTGGATAGCTTAAGCTTACTTCCGTAGTTATGTACGGAGTCAAGCGATATGGAAAACAATTTGGAGAACCTGACCATTGGCGTTTTCGCCAGGACGGCCGGGGTCAATGTGGAGACCATCCGGTTCTATCAGCGCAAGGGCTTGCTCCCGGAACCGGACAAGCCTTACGGCAGCATTCGCCGCTATGGCGAGACGGATGTAACGCGGGTGCGCTTCGTGAAATCAGCCCAGCGGTTGGGCTTCAGCCTGGATGAGATCGCCGAGCTGCTGCGGCTGGAGGATGGCACCCATTGCGAGGAAGCCAGCAGCCTGGCCGAGCACAAGCTCAAGGACGTGCGCGAGAGGATGGCTGACCTGGCGCGCATGGAGGCCGTGCTGTCTGATTTGGTGTGCGCCTGCCATGCGCGGAAGGGGAACGTTTCCTGCCCGCTGATTGCGTCACTGCAAGGGAAGAAAGAACCGCGCAGTGCGGACGCGGTGTAGCCCGAGGGAACTACGCCTTAGCGTGCTTTATTTTCCGTTTTCTGAGGCGACTCCAACGTCAGAAAAGACCGTGCGGTCGACTTTTGATATTTCGTGCTGTCGCCTTCTGAAAGTGACACAATTCCCACGCAAACCCGCATCGTTGGCATCCAACTACAGTCTCCATCTTTCAGTATCCGACTACACTGAACTATCGCTGAATAGTTGGACAACGCCATGTTGATTGGATATGCCCGCGTCTGTCGTTTTCAGAAGACGGCTGCACTGAACGTCAGAAGCCGACTGCACTATAGCAGCGGAGGGGTTGGATCCATCAGGCAACGACGGGCTGCTGCCGGCCATCAGCGGACGCAGGGAGGACTTTCCGCAACCGGCCGTTCGATGCGGCACCGATGGCCTTCGCGCAGGGGTAGTGAATCCGCCAGGATTGACTTGCGCTGCCCTACCTCTCACTAGTGAGGGGCGGCAGCGCATCAAGCGGTGAGCGCACTCCGGCACCGCCAACTTTCAGCACATGCGTGTAAATCATCGTCGTAGAGACGTCGGAATGGCCGAGCAGATCCTGCACGGTTCGAATGTCGTAACCGCTGCGGAGCAAGGCCGTCGCGAACGAGTGGCGGAGGGTGTGCGGTGTGGCGGGCTTCGTGATGCCTGCTTGTTCTACGGCACGTTTGAAGGCGCGCTGAAAGGTCTGGTCATACATGTGATGGCGACGCACGACACCGCTCCGTGGATCGGTCGAATGCGTGTGCTGCGCAAAAACCCAGAACCACGGCCAGGAATGCCCGGCGCGCGGATACTTCCGCTCAAGGGCGTCGGGAAGCGCAACGCCGCTGCGGCCCTCGGCCTGGTCCTTCAGCCACCATGCCCGTGCACGCGACAGCTGCTCGCGCAGGCTGGGTGCCAAGCTCTCGGGTAACATCAAGGCCCGATCCTTGGAGCCCTTGCCCTCCCGCACGATGATCGTGCCGTGATCGAAATCCAGATCCTTGACCCGCAGTTGCAAACCCTCACTGATCCGCATGCCCGTTCCATACAGAAGCTGGGCGAACAAACGATGCTCGCCTTCCAGAAAACCGAGGATGCGAACCACTTCATCCGGGGTCAGCACCACCGGCAAGCGCCGCGACGGCCGAGGTCTTCCGATCTCCTGAAGCCAAGGCAGATCCACACACAGCACCTTGCCGTAGAAGAACAGCAAGGCCGCCAATGCCTGCCGATGCGTGGATGCCGAAACCTTACGCTCGTTTGCCAGCCAGGACAGAAATGCCTCGACTTCGCTGCTGCCCAAGGTTGCCGGGTGACGCACTCCGTGGAAACGGATGAAGGCACGAACCCAGTGGACATACGCCTGTTCGGTTCGTAAGCTGTAATGCAAGTAGCGTATGCGCTCGCGCAGTTGGTCCAGAACCTTGACCGAACGCAGCGGTGGTAACGGTGCAGTGCTGGTTTTCATGGCTTGTTATGACTGTTGTTTTGTACAGTCTATGCCTCGGGCATCCAAGCAGCAAGCGCGTTACGCCGTGGGTCGATGTGTGATATTATGGAGCAGTAACGATGTTACGCAGCTGGGCAGTCGCCCGAAAACAAAGTTAGACATTTAGAGCATTCCATCACATGAATAATCATTACTCATTTATTGGCGGCTCCGAGGGCTCTTGGCGAGTCACCAGTTGTGAAACACTCATTGGCATACCTCTTGAGATTGTGGAGAGGGTCAATGTAGTTAATATGCCCTCAACAAATTTGATCGAACGTGGCACCTGGGTGCTTCAAGGCTTTACAAGCAATGTTCGGTACGCCGAACGGCATGAGATCAATCAACTTCGCGCAAAACAGGAGGAATTAAACCGTCCTACGTCATCATGCGCTGCACTCATTCCCATAAAGAAAAGTCCAGAATGGTGGGCAATGTCACAAGAGGAACGGCGCGAAATTTTTGAAGCAAAGTCCCACCACACAGAAATTGGACTGGCTTATCTTCCAGAAATCGCAAGACAGCTACATCATTCTCGCGACCTCGGAGAGCCGTTTGACTTCTTAACCTGGTTCGAGTTTGCTCCGGAGCATACTGCAATATTCAACAAACTGTTGGCTCAGTTACGCTCATCAAAAGAGTGGGAATATGTCGAACGCGAGATAGATATCCGACTGGTGAAAAATGTCTAACAACAGGTTCAAATCGCTCGCTCCGCTCGCTGGGACGGGCTAAAGCCCGCCCCTTAACCAAACGTTGAACGACAGCTTTCCCAAAAGCTCTACGGCGGTTCAGGGTCGACACCGGTAATCGGATCGTTGCCGCACTGAACAGCGCCCCGTTCCAGGTCGCCTCCATTTATGCGGCTGAACCGAGGGAGAGCAGCTTTACGCCGTCTGGCCGCAGTTCGCCCTTGGGCGACACGTGCCGGTAGAGCGTCTGCCGGGTAATCCCGAGTTCTTCGCAGAGATCGCCCACCTTGGTTTCCGGTTGCCCCATGCTGGCCATCGCCAGGCGTAGCTTGGCGGCGGTCATCTTGAAGGGGCGCCCCCCTTTCCTGCCGCGAGCGCGCGCCGAGATAAGTCCAGCGACTGTTCGCTCGGAAATCAACTCACGCTCGAACTCGGCCAGCGCGGCAAAAATACCGAACACAAGCTTGCCGGCGGCAGTCGTCGTGTCGACCGCCGCACCGTGACCGGTCAGGACCTTCAGGCCCACGCTACGCGCAGTTAGGTCGTGCACGGTGTTGATCAGGTGGCGCAGATCACGGCCAAGCCGATCGAGCTTCCACACGATCAGCGTGTCCCCTTCACGAAGCGCCTTCAGGCAAGCAGCCAACCCTGGGCGATCATCGCGCCTGCCCGAGGCCAGATCCTCGTAAAGGTGCGCAAGGCTCACACCAGCGGCGATGAGCGCATCGCGTTGCAAATTGGTGGACTGGGATCCGTCCGCCTTCGATACCCGCATGTAGCCGATCAGCACCTTTTCACCCGTCACG
>NZ_JAHIDY010000083.1:0-9134 GCF_018732265.1 Pseudomonas sp. TAE6080 | reverse complement strand
TAGCGCCCTATTGATGTGTCCAAATTCATTAGGCCAGTTCAAGCTCGCTCCTACAAGGTCAGCGCCATGCTTTTGCATACGTCAGGTGAATGATCATCGCGATCGCTAGTCGCTGGATCTATCCTCGATCTGTCTCCCAACAACGACAAGATTGAGGTAGCCCATGCGTGAAGTAGTGATCGTCGACAGTGTACGAACCGGCCTGGCCAAGTCCTTTCGCGGCAAGTTCAAACAGACCCGTCCCGATGACATGGCAGCGCATTGCGTGAACGCGCTGCTGACCCGCAACGGCATCGACCCGGCCAGCGTCGAGGATTGCATTGTCGGTGCCGGCTCTAACGAAGGTGCCCAGGGTTACAACATCGGTCGCAACGTGGCCGTGCTGTCGCGCCTGGGCACCGGTACCGCCGGCATGACCCTCAATCGTTTCTGCTCCTCAGGGCTACAGGCGATTGCCATCGCGGCCAACCAGATCGCCTCGGGTTGCAGCGACATCATTGTCGCCGGCGGTGTCGAGTCCATCAGCCTGACCATGAAAAGCGTCAACACCGACAACCTGATCAACCCGTTGCTCAAGGAGCAGGTGCCGGGCATCTACTTCCCCATGGGCCAGACCGCCGAAATCGTCGCCCGTCGCTATAACGTCAGTCGTGAAGAGCAGGACCTGTATGCCCTGCAAAGCCAGCAGCGCACCGCCCAGGCCCAGGCCGACGGGCTGTTCGACGATGAAATCGTGGCCATGGCGGTCAAGTACAAGGTCGAGGACAAAAATAGCGGCCAGGTGCAGATTCTCGACGGCGTGGTCGACCGTGACGATTGCAATCGCCCGGACACCAGCCTGGCCAGCCTGAGCGGATTGAAACCGGTGTTTGCCGAGGACGGCTCGGTGACGGCAGGCAACTCCTCGCAATTGTCCGATGGCGCGTCGATGACCCTGGTGATGAGCCTGGAAAAAGCCCTGGAACTGGGTCTCAAGCCCAAGGCGTTTTTCCGTGGGTTTGCCGTGGCAGGTTGCGAGCCGGACGAGATGGGCATCGGCCCGGTGTTCTCGGTGCCCAAACTGCTCAAGGCTCGCGGGCTGCAAGTGGCGGATATCGACCTGTGGGAACTCAACGAGGCGTTTGCTTCCCAGTGCCTGTATGCGCGTAATCGACTGGAGATAGACAATGCCAGGTACAACGTCAACGGTGGCTCGATCTCGATTGGCCATCCGTTTGGCATGACCGGGTCGCGGCAGGTCGGGCATCTGGTGCGTGAGTTGCAACGGCGTCATTTGCGCTATGGCATCGTCACCATGTGCGTGGGGGGCGGCATGGGCGCCACGGGTTTATTCGAAGCCGTGCGCTAGTACATTGATAGCTTCTGCACTCCGGGTCGCTCGTACCTGGTGAAGATCCGAGGGGGAGCTTGCTCCCCCTTTGCATACCTGCTGTTTAGCAATCATCAGGTTTTTCAGGTTCGACTTTTGGCTTATCTCCAGTTGCGGTCCCTGTTCATGGAGGCCTTAGTCGCCTCTCGCGCTTAATGAATCAATTATTGAGTGGCTTTGCTCTTGTAAATGTTGTTATTTTTTAGTGTGTGTAATCCGCTTCTTACGGATGCGGATGACTATAAATAATTCTCATTGAATTGCATGTAGTCTTATTCCTTCGGTCATTTCTAAAGTTTTGGCAAAATGCCATAAACTTCCTATATCTATTGATGTAATAAAGCTACGTAATTAAACGAAAAGGGTGGCTTACTTATTCTGATATCAGGTGGAAACTTGCCTGGCGTTGGACAAGTCCTGACTTGCAATGCAAATAGTTGGAAAAGTCTGAAATAAAACAGCCGGCTAATGAGACTGGTCAGGACCGCTGTTTTATACGCCTTGTGCGCACCTGCGTTGGGGCTCCTTTAATGACGTTTGTTATGTGGGAATCTGTAAATGAAAGCAAAAATCAAAACTGTGCTGCTGTCTATCGGGTTGTTGGCGGGTTCGATCTCCATGGCTAATGCAGCGGATGGAACCGTTACGTTTTTGGGGTCGGTTCACTCGGGCGCCTGCTCTATTAAACCTGACTCGGTGGATCAGACCGTTCACCTTGGGGCGATCGCAAAACATCAACTGCAATCGGGAGGCAAGTCTGAAGCCCGGCGTGTGCTTATAGAACTTGAAGGCTGCAGTTTGGCCGACCTCACTGATAACACTGTGACAACTACCTTCACGGGTACGCCATCGGGCGCTGTGCCGGGTGCACTGGGTACTGTCGGTAGTGCTGGCGGCGTTGGCATCATGATGACACATGGTAGTGAACTCATTGAGTTGGGTGTCGCTACGGCCCCACAGATTATTGGTGCGGGTGATAACACCCTGGAATTCGGTGCCTATGTACAAGGTGCTGCTACTGACCCAATCATCCCCGGTGATTTCAGCGCGATCACCAACTTCACCTTGGCTTATCAGTAAGTTTTTCCCCCGCCACTTAGTGTGGCGGGGGAACTGGCGGGGGATAGAGGTGAACACATTCATAAGTCTCGCTGTTGCCTCCTCATTGACGATATTCATCAGCCCTTGTGCTTTTGCGCAGGCCGCAGGGCAAGGCGAAGGGATCGTCACCCTAGGGGGCGAAGTTGTTGATTCAGCCTGCGGGCTGGAACTGGTCTCTGTCGATCAAACCATCGAGATGCCTCCCGAGCCAATAGGCCGGATTGTGCGAAACGCAAGGGGAGAGCCACACCCCTTCCAACTGCGTCTGGTCAATTGTTCATTGACTCGCCCAGACCCGTTACGCCCAGGTGAAACCCTGCCTGACTGGCAGCATCTGCAAGTGACGTTTGACGGCCCGACTGATAGGGACGGGCGCTCCTTTGCGGTCTTTGGTGGCTCGCAGGGCGTTGCGCTGCACATTGTGGACTCTGTTGGTCAGGAGAGTGTTCCGGGGGAGCGGATGGCTCCGGCGCCTTTAGCTGAGGGCGACATGACACTGCACTACACCTTCCGTTTGGTGGGTAACGGATTGCCGATGGGTGTTGGGGCCCACAGTGCCGCTGTGCGGTTCAAGTTGGAATACTTCTGAATATTGATGGGCTGCTTTCATGTTGAATACGTTGAAGGTCAAAAATATGCTGCGCCCAAGCCTCTTTGGCGGGTTGATGTCACTGGCAGGAACTGTAATGGGGGCCGGGGATATCGAGTTTAATACCGATGTTCTTGATCTGAGTGATCGCACCAATATTGACTTGTCTCGGTTTGCGCGCAGTGGCTTTATTCTGCCGGGCACCTACTTGATGACCGTGCAGATCAATACCCAGCCTATTCCAGAGCAATCGGTGGCGTTCTATCCCCCCGATAATGATCCCAAAGGCAGTCAGGCATGTTTATCGCCTGCTCTTGTCGACCAGTTGGGCCTGAAAGCGTCTGAGGCCGACAAACTCGTATGGTGGAAGAGCGGGCAGTGCCTGGATGTTAAAAGTTTGCCTGGCATGGAGGTCACGGGTGATCTGGCCACTTCCACGCTGAACATCAATCTGCCTCAGGCCTACCTTGAATACAGCGCCATCAATTGGGATCCGCCCTCTCGTTGGGACGAAGGGGTGCCGGGGTTGCTGGTTGATTACAACATGACAGCGCAATCGAACTATCGAAAGAATGACGGGACCCGCAATAACCTCAGTGGTAACGGAACACTTGGGGCCAATGCCGGTGCCTGGCGCCTGAGGGCGGATTGGCAGGGACGTGTCGAGAATGGTCGCGAGGGGGCGTCCGATTATCACCGGCTGGAATGGAGTCGTTATTATGCTTATCGAGCGATTCCTGCGCTGAAGGCACGCTTGGTAGTGGGCGAGGACTACCTGTATTCGGACCTGTTTGACAGCTTCCGTTTTACCGGGGCGGCACTCAAGTCGGATGAAAGCCAGTTGCCACCCAACTTGCGTGGTTACGCCCCGGAAGTGGTTGGGGTGGCCAAGACCAATGCAAGAGTTGTTATCAGCCAGCAGGGCCGTGTGCTGTATGAAACCCTGGTGGCGGCAGGCCCCTTTCGCATTCAAGACCTTCAGGATGCGGTGACGGGCTCGCTGGATGTGCGGGTGGAGGAGCAGGATGGCTCGGTACACAGTTTTAAGATCGATACGGCAGGTGTTCCCTACCTGACACGTCCCGGACACGTTCGTTACAAGTTGGCAACCGGACGCCCGTCCAATCTTCAATATGGCGCTGATGGCGATGTTTTTGGCACTGGAGAGTTTTCCTGGGGGATCAGCAATGGCTGGTCCCTGTTTGGCGGCGGCATAACAGACAACAATTATCGTGCGCTCTCTATTGGCGCCGGGCGGGACTTGCTGATGTTCGGGGCCGTCTCGCTGGATGTTACCCAATCGCGTGCAAACGTGTGGAACGAGACACTCTCGGGTAAGTCGTACCGCCTTCAATACTCCAAGAACTTTGAACAGTACGACAGCCAGGTAACCTTTGCCGGTTACCGGTTTTCCGAGAAGAACTTTTTGAGTATGGGGGAGTACCTGGATGCTCGTCATTACGGGTTGAATGGTGAGCTCGGTGGGCGTGGGGAGGGGGATGATTGGAAACCTATTGGTGCGAGCAAGGCCCTTTATACGGCGACGGTGAGTAAGCAGTTTCGTGATTTGGGGACCACCGTCTATGCCAGTTACAACAAGCAAACCTACTGGGATCGACCGGATACTCAGCGCTGGAACTTATCCGTGTCGCGTTACTTTAATTTAGGGACAGTCAAAAACATGAGTCTGTCGCTGAACATGTACCGTAGCCAGGAGTATGACTATAAGGATAACGGTATGGCGCTGACGGTCAGTTTGCCGTTGGGGCGCACCGGTACACTGTCGCTGGATGCCAATAGAGCAGCCGGTAATAACACGTTTTCAACGCGCTACAGTGACCGTCTGGATGAGCGCAATAGTTATCAGCTCGGTGCAAGCAATAACGCCGTCAATGGTTACCTGAGTCATATGGGTGATCAGGTTGATATTGATCTGAGCGCCAGTCAGCAAGAAGGTAGTTACAGGAGCCTCAGCGTGTCTGCACGCGGCGGCGGCACACTCACACCTTACGGTGCTGCCTTGCATCGTACCAATGGCACGGGCGGAACCCGCCTGATGGTCGATACCGCTGGTGTACCCGGTGTGCCGGTGCGGGGTTACGGTTCATCGACTCGCAGTAATGCCTTTGGCAAGGCCGTCATCTCCGATATCAGCAGCTATCAGCGTACGGCGGCCAGTGTCGATCTGGAGAACTTGCCGAGCAATGTCGAAGCCACTCAATCAGTGACGCAATTGACGCTTACCGAAGGGGCTATTGGTTATCGATCCTTGGACGTGATTTCCGGTGAGAAGGCCATGGCTGTTCTGCGCCTGCCGGATGGCAGTTCACCGCCCTTCGGCGCGACGGTGAAGAACTTAAAACAGCAGGACACCGGGATTGTGAATGACGCTGGCAATGTCTACTTGAGCGGTATTAAGGCCGGCGAGCAGATGATTGTCAGTTGGGCTGGCGATGAGCAATGCGTCCTCACACTCCCAGGCATTTTACCGGCTGATGGCTTGACGGATGCCCTGCAACTGCACTGCCAGAGCGTAACCACTGTTCAAGCTTTACCTGAGCCGGCAACGCTGCCCGGCAAGCCCACCGAGACGGAGAACATAGCCTCATGATATTGAATATGCGCATTACCCCCCACGCTTTCGCGTTGCTGGCCCTAGGCTTGAGCCAGAGCGCTAATGCCGCTGTCGGCCTGGATCGTACCCGAGTGATTTTTGATGGCAGCAAAGATGCCACCAGCGTGAACATCACCAATAACAATACCCAGTTGCCGTATTTGGCTCAGGGCTGGATTGAGGATGAAGAGGGTAAAAAGATTTCCACGCCCTTGATTGTACTGCCGCCGGTTCAACGCTTGGAGCCAGGGAAACAAAGCCAGGTGAAAGTTCAGGCGTTGCCGGCCGCCAAGTTGCTACCGCAGGATCGAGAGACGGTCTACTACTTCAACTTGAGGGAAATTCCTCCGCGCAGCGATAAATCCAACACCCTGCAAATTGCCCTGCAGACCCGGATTAAATTGTTCTACCGGCCGCAAGCCATTACGCCAAGCCAGCAAGACTTTTCCAGCCCCTGGCAAGAAAAGCTGACCCTGACCCGCGAAGGCGACCGTTATCAGGTGCACAACCCTACGCCTTACTACGTGACGCTGGTGGATGCGCGCAGCAGCAAGGACGGCAAAACGGTGCCGGGTTTTGAGCCGCTGATGGTACCGCCCAAAGGCTTGCTGACCTTGGGCCCTACAGCCAAGGTTCTTGGCACCACACCTTATCTGGCCTACGTGAATGATTACGGCGGACGCCCGCTGCTGGCCTTCACCTGCAGTGGCGACACTTGCAAAGTGAACGCGCAGGCGTCAGCGGCTAATCAGTAGCGCCAGTTGGGGGAGAAACTCATGAAGTCGCAAATTGTGAAGGCCTTGGGCGGCCTGTTGCTGGCCTTTGGAGGGGGCGTTCATGCCCAGGATATAGATGGCCAGAATGGATTGCTGAATGTTATCGGGTCCATGCATGAAACCCCTTGCGGTCTGGAAATGGCCTCACAGCATCAAACGATTGACTTGGGTGTCGTCTCGGCCAGTCAGTTGCAGCGCCCCGGCGACCAGGCGCCCGCCAGGCCATTTCAGTTGCGTTTTACCGATTGCCAGCGCACTGCCGGCAGCATCCGCAGTGAACGTACGGGGAATCTGACATGGAGTGCCTATCAGCCGGTGCTGTCGGTCGCGTTTATCGCACCGGCCGATGCCGATGACTCACGGCTGGTCAAGGTGCAAGGCATCACTGGCATGGGCCTGCGTTTGACTGATGCACAGGGGAGGGATGTACAGCTGGGCTCAAGAGGTGAACCGTTATTTTTGACCCTCGGCAGCAACACGCAGACATGGAGTGTTCAGCCCACGCGCACCCTGGCGCCGTTGACCAGTGGGGTCTTTCGCGCCGTCGTGGATTTCAGGCTCAATTATGAGTAAGGGCAAAAGAATGGCTAAGGCAACCGGCTCATGGGCCTTTCTTATCGCTGGCGGCCTGCTGTGGGCCGTCAGCCAAGGTGTGCAGGGTGAGGTCAGCCTGATCATCCGCGCGGTGATCATCGCGCCTCCGCCGTGTGTCATTAATGGCGGCAGTACGCTCGATGTGCCTTTCGGGGCCGACCTTCTGACGTCACGGATTGACGGGGTCAATTATCGTCGGGATGTGCCTTACACCGTCACCTGCAGCGCCCCGTTCAGTAACGCGATGACCCTGGAGCTCAAGGGCCAGGGCGCTGCGTTCGATAGCCGTGTGCTCTTGACCCGCAAGCCGGATCTTGGGGTAAAGCTGTTCGTCAATGGTGCTGACTGGCCTCTGAATACGGCCGTGAATTTTACGTACCCCAACTTTCCAGTGGTGCAGGCGGTGCCTGTCAAGCGCACGGGCAGCAGGCTGACGGGAGGGGCGTTCGATGCCGCCGCCACCCTAGTGGTCGAATACCAATGAAGAGGAATGATCAATGATCTGTTGGCAGCAGCGAGCGTTGCTCGCCTTGTGCTCCATCGGCCTTTGCAGTGGTGCGTCGGCCAACTTGACGTTCAGTGGAACGCTTAATGAGCCTCCTCCCTGCACGATTGATGCTGGGAACACGATTGAAGTCGAATTTGGGGATGTCGGGGTAAAGCGCGTCGATGGCGTGAAATACCGTAGAGGCGTTGGTTACACCATCAGATGTGGTACCGATACGCTCCCGTGGGAGCTGAAGTTGAGTGTTAACGGAACCTCAACGGTGTTCGATGGCGCCGCCGTGCAAACCAGTGTGCCGGAACTGGGTATTCGGATTTTTCAGAATGGTGTGCCGTTTCTACTCAATACGCCACTGGACATCACCTTGTCGTCACCGCCGACATTGGAAGTGGTTCCCGTCAAACGGCCAGGTGCAATTCTGGCGCCCGCAAGGTTTACGGCGGTGGCCACGCTGTTGGCCGAATATGAGTAGGAGTTGAGTCCATGCGACAAGCAATTGTTCATAGGTGTTGGTCCTGTGCCGGGCTGATATTTCTGCTCACCTTCGGCCTGATGCCCACAGGGCAAGCGGCAGACAACCTGAGCTTCAAGGGCAACCTGGTTGAGCAGGCTTGCACCATTCGCCCTGGCGACGAGGCAATCACGCTGGAGCTCTGGGACTTGACCAGCAAGCATCTCTACATCAACACCCGTTCACGGGGGAAGGGGTTCAGGCTGCATCTGGACGACTGTAATACCACGATCGGCAACACGGTCACCATCACGTTTGGCGGTAGGGAAAACATGGCGCTTCCCGGATTGTTCGCGCTGGATGGTGGCAGTGGTGCCTCAGGTATTGGGATTGGCCTTGAAACGCTGAGCGATAAGCCATTACCCCTGAATACAGTCGGCGACGAGCAGGTGTTGAGTAATGGCAACAACGTGATTGAGCTCAAGGCCTATGTGCAGGGTGAGCCGAATGCCATCAGGGATCAAACCATAGGGCATGGCCCGTACACGGTGACCTCTACGTTTACGTTGGATTACCCGTAGCGATGCACCGTCATTCATAGGCTGAAAAACAGCCTTGGACAAACCTCAAACCTCCGCTGGGCGGCTTTAAGATACGAACCGCGTGTTCGATGGGCTGTGCCTGGGGGAGGTGCAACGAGAGATCGAAATGAAACGACTATATGGGGCCTTTGTGCTTTTCGTCCTGACTGCTGTTACTACGACTGCGCAGGCTGTTGATTGTCGGGTCAATGGAGGGCCTTGGCAAAATGGCAATCCCAACCTGCAAGTCCCCGTTACGGTAACCCTGAGTGCAGACCGCACCAGGGTATTGCTGGAAGGGGCAAGGCTGGAATGTCGATTTACCTATAGCGGAGGCCCCGCTTGGCATGCGGACTATTGGGTAAGTGGTAGTGCAGCAGGTACTGCTTGGACTCCGGGACCAAAGTTTACCGGCGAAGGGACCGGTTTGCGAATCAACGGAAATTTCCTGAACACGCCGGTGCCGTCTGCCATTGGGATAGTTACCATACCCAATAATGTGTAGAAACTCAGACTTCATCTGACAGTTACCGGATTTGAGGTCGTGACTGTCA
>NZ_JAHIDY010000082.1:0-9585 GCF_018732265.1 Pseudomonas sp. TAE6080 | reverse complement strand
GCCATCGCGGGCAAGCCCGGCTCCCACAGTTGATCGCGGTCAAATGTGGGAGCCGGGCTTGCCCGCGATGGCGTCCGAACAGCTACATCAAAACTCAGGAATCGCGCTGCAAATCCGGCGGAATCGGCAAATCCTTGAGCGGATCCGGCCGCTTGCCCTTGCCCGCACGGTATTGGCGAATCTGATAGACGTAGGCCAACACCTGCGCCACCGCCAGATACAGCCCGGCCGGGATCTCTTGTTCAAGGTCGGTGGAGTAGAAGATCGAACGCGCCAGCGCCGGCGACTCCAGCAGCAAAATGTCATTGGCCTGGGCGATTTCGCGGATTTTCAAGGCGGTAAAGTCGCTGCCCTTGGCCAGCAACATCGGCGCGCCACCCTTCTCGGCGTCGTACTTGAGCGCCACGGCATAGTGGGTCGGGTTGGTAATGACCACATCGGCATCCGGTACCGAAGCCATCATCTTGCGCTGGGACATCTCGCGTTGCAGCTGGCGGATACGCTGCTTCACTTCCGGCTTGCCTTCCTGGTCCTTGTGTTCGTCGCGCACTTCCTGCTTGGTCATCAGCAATTTCTTGTGGCTTTCCCACAGCTGGATCGGCGCATCCACCGCCGCAATCAGGATCAGCCCGCAGGCCATCCACAACGCACTCCAACCCACCAGTTGCACGCTATGAATGATTGCCAGTTCCAGCGGTTCATGGGCGATGCGCAACAAGTCGTCGATATCCGACTTGAGCACCACCAGCGCCACAAACAAGATGATGAAGAACTTCGCCAATGCCTTGAGCAGTTCCACCACGGCCTTGGCCGAGAACATGCGTTTGATCCCGGCCGCCGGGTTCATGCGGCTGAACTTGGGCGCCAGGCTGCCGGCCGCGAACAACCAGCCACCGAGGGAAATCGGCCCGATCAGCGCCGCCAGCAGCAAGGTGATCAGCACCGGTTGCGAGGCCAGGATCGCGATCTTCCCCGAGTGCAGCAGGTAGATACCCATGGCGCGCGGGTCAAGCAGCACTTCCCGGGGCAGGGAAAAACTGTGCTTCATGATTTCCATCAGATCCTGAGCCAGGCCGCCGCCGTAGATCAGCAGGCCGCCGGCCCCGGCGAGCATCACCGCCAGGGTATTGAGCTCTTTGGAACGGGCAATCTCGCCCTTTTCCCTGGAGTCCTTTTTACGTTTCTCCGTGGGGTCTTCTGTTTTGTCCTGACCACTCTCGCTTTCGGCCATGGCTCAGCGCGCCCGTGCCAGATCACGTAAGAACTGCAGGGCATCACTGGCCAGCGGTTGATACTGATTGAGAATGTCGGCCAGGCCGATCCAGAAAATCCCCAGGCCCAACACCAGGGTCAGCGGGAAACCAATAGCAAAGATGTTCAACTGCGGCGCGGCACGGGTCATCACGCCGAAGGCAATGTTAACCACCAGCAGCGCAGTGATCGCCGGCAACACCAGCAACAATGACGCGCCCAGCACCCAACTGAGGCGCCCGACCACTTCCCAGAAGTGGTTGACGATCAAGCCCTCGCCCACCGGCAAGGTGGTGAAGCTCTCGGTGAGGATTTCGAAGGCCACCAGATGGCCGTTCATGGCCAAAAACAGCAGGGTCACCAGCATGGTCAGAAATTGCCCGATCACCGCCACCGACACGCCGTTGGTGGGGTCGACCATGGACGCGAAGCCCATGCCCATCTGGATCGAGACGATTTGCCCGGCAATCACAAACGCCTGGAAGAACAGGGTCAAGGAGAAGCCCATCAAGGCGCCAATCAGGATTTGTTCGGCAATCAGCAGCAATGCACTGAGGTCCAGGGCATTGACCGGTGGCATCGCCGGCAATGTCGGCACAATGACCACGGTAATCGCCACGGTGAAGAACAGGCGCACGCGCTTGGGCACCAGGGTCGTGCCGATCACCGGCATGGTCATCAGCAACGCGCCAACGCGAAACAGCGGCAGGATGAACGCGGCCACCCACGTGCTGATCTGGGTGTCGGTCAATGCCAGCAAGGACTGCATCGGGTCAGCCGATCAACTGCGGAATACTGCCGTACAGCTGCAGGATGTATTCCATGAAGGTCTGTACCAGCCAGGGGCCGGCAACGATCAGCGTGACCAGCATCACCAGCAAGCGCGGGAGGAAGCTCAAGGTCTGTTCGTTGATCTGCGTGGCGGCCTGGAACATCGCCACCAGCAAACCCACCAACAGGCTCGGCACCACCAGCACGGCGACCATCAGGGTGGTCAGCCACAGTGCTTCGCGAAACAGGTCGACGGCGACTTCCGGAGTCATGGCGCTATACCCCTCCGAAACTGCCGGCGAGGGTGCCGATAATCAGCGCCCAACCATCCACCAGCACAAACAGCATGATCTTGAACGGCAACGAAATGATCAGCGGCGACAGCATCATCATCCCCATGGCCATCAGCACACTGGCCACCACCAGGTCGATGATCAGGAACGGGATGAAGATCATGAACCCGATCTGGAACGCAGTCTTGAGCTCCGAGGTGACGAACGCCGGCACCAGGATGGTCAACGGCGCCTGGTCCGGGCTGGCAATGTCGGTACGCTTGGACAGGCGTACAAACAGTTCCAGATCGCTGGAGCGGGTCTGCGACAGCATGAAGTCCTTGATCGGCCCCTGGGCCTTGTCCACCGCATCCTGGGCCGTGAGCTTCTCGGCCAGGTAGGGTTGCAGGGCTTGCTGGTTCACCTTGTCAAACACCGGCGCCATGATGAACAGCGTCAGGAACAGGGCCATGCCGGTGAGGATCTGGTTCGACGGCGTCTGCTGCAAACCCAGGGCCTGACGCAGAATCGAGAACACAATGATGATGCGGGTGAAGCTGGTCATGAGCATGACGAACGCCGGGATAAAACTCAGCGCCGTCATGATCAGCAGGATCTGCAGGCTGACCGAATACTCCTGGGCCCCGGCCGCGTTGGTGCCCAGGGTGATCGCCGGGATCGACAACGGGTCGGCGCCGAACGCCAGGGGTGCGGCCAGCAACAGCATGAGCGCCAATAGAACGCGCATTACTTCTTATCCTTCTGGTCCTTGCCCATCAGCTCCATCAGGCGCTGGGCGAACTCCGGGGTGGCGGCCTCGGTCTGGGCCACGCTCACCGGATGCTTGAGCACGTGCAGCGGGGTAATCCGGCCAGGGGTGAGGCCGAGCAGGATCTGCTCTTCGCCCACCTGCACCAGCACCAGGCGATCCCGCGCGCCCAAGGCCCGCGAACCCACCAGCTCGATGACCTGGGCATTGCCCGGGCCAATCCGCTGCACCCGGCGCAACAGCCAGGCGAGGACGAAGATCAACCCCACCACCAGCAGCAGGCCGAGCACCAACTGAGTCAGTTGCCCGGCCACATTGCCACCGACGGCCGGTGCAGCGGCCAAGGCCACCGGCTCAGCCGCAAATGCGCCCAGTGGCAGCGCCCACAACAGTCCCACCACCCAGCGACTCATCTCAGCGCAGCTTCTTGATGCGTTCGCTGGGGCTGATCACGTCAGTCAGGCGGATGCCGAACTTCTCGTTGACCACCACCACTTCGCCATGGGCGATCAGCGTGCCGTTGACCAACACATCCAGCGGCTCGCCGGCCAGGCGGTCAAGCTCGATCACCGACCCCTGGTTGAGTTGCAGCAGGTTGCGGATATTGATTTCAGTGCTGCCCACTTCCATGGAGATCGACACCGGGATATCGAGGATCACGTCCAGATTCGGACCGTCGAGCGATACCGGCTCATGGTTCTTCGGCACGCTGCCGAACTCTTCCATGGGCAAGCGGTTGCCCACCGGTGCAGTGGCAGCATCGGCCGCCAGCAAAGCGTCGATATCGTCCTGGCCTACATCGCCGGTTTCTTCCAGGGCAGCGGCCCATTCATCAGCCAGGGCCTGGTCTTCGGCGGAAGTGTTTTCGTGTTCGGTAGCCATTACATGTCCTCGGCGCAGCAAAAATCAGGAATGAGAGGGGAATCAGCGGCGGTTGATCGGCTCAACCACTTGCAACGCCAGGTTGCCTTTGTGGGAGCCGAGCTTGACCTTGAACGACGGCACGCCGTTGGCGCGCATGATCAATTCGTCTGGCAACTCGACAGGGATCACATCCCCCGGCTGCATATGCAAAATGTCCCGCAGGCGCAACTGGCGACGCGCCACGGTGGCGCTCAGCGGCACATCGACGTCCAGCAGGTCTTCGCGCAGGGCCTTGACCCAGCGTTCGTCCTGGTCGTCGAGGTCGGACTGGAAGCCCGCATCGAGCATCTCGCGCACCGGTTCGATCATCGAGTACGGCATGGTCACGTGCAGGTCGCCGCCACCGCCATCGAGTTCGATATGGAAAGTGGAGACCACAATGGCTTCGCTGGGCCCGACGATGTTGGCCATGGCCGGGTTCACTTCCGAGTTGATGTACTCGAAATTGACTTCCATGATCGCCTGCCAGGCTTCTTTCAAGTCGACGAAGGCCTGCTCCAGCACCATGCGCACTACGCGCAATTCGGTGGGGGTGAATTCGCGGCCTTCGATCTTGGCGTGACGGCCGTCACCGCCGAAGAAGTTGTCCACCAGCTTGAACACCAGCTTGGCGTCGAGGATGAACAGCGCGGTACCGCGCAGCGGCTTGATCTTGACCAGGTTGAGGCTGGTGGGCACGTACAGCGAGTGCACGTATTCACCGAACTTCATCACCTGCACGCCGCCCACCGCCACGTCTGCCGAACGGCGCAGCATGTTGAACATGCTGATCCGGGTGTAGCGGGCGAAACGCTCGTTGATCATTTCCAGGGTCGGCATGCGTCCACGGACGATGCGATCCTGGCTGGTCAGGTCATAACTTTTGACGCTGCCGGGCTCGGCAGCCATTTCGGTCTGTACCAGACCATCGTCGACGCCATGCAACAGGGCGTCGATTTCATCCTGGGACAGCAGGTCTTGCACGGCCATGTCGTGATCCTACTGCAATACGAAATTAGTGAAGAGCGCCTGCTCGACCACGACTTTGCCCAGTTCTTTCTGGGCCACTTCCTGCACGCTGGCAGTGACCTTCTGGCGCAGCATTTCCTGGCCCACCGGGGTGGCCAGGCTGTCGAAACTCTGCCCGGAGAACAGCATCACCAGGTTGTTGCGGATCACCGGCATATGCACCTTGAGGGCATCGAGGTCCGCCTGGTTGCGCGCCAGCAGGGAAATGCTCACCTGCAGGTAGCGTTGCCGACCGTTCTGGTTGTAGTTGGCGACAAAGGCCGGAAGCATCTGCTCGAAGATTGCCGGTTGCTTGACGTTGGTCGCGGTCTCGGCCGCAGGTGCAGGCTTGCTCTGGGCACTGTGCATGAAGTACCAGGTAGCGCCCACCGACACGCCGATGGCCAATAACAAGGCCACGACGATCAACAGGATCATCTTGAGCTTGCCCTTGCCTGCAGGTGCTGTTGCTGCGTCGTCACTCTTCGCCATGCCAATAATCCGTCACTATTCGGGGTTTCATAGATCCACGGGAAGGCAAGAGCAAGTGTTATGCCAGAGTTGTCACGGATTTCAGCGACGCTACAAAACCAGTGTGGGAGCTGGCTTGCCTGCGATAGCGGTGTGTCAGGCACGAGCTATATTGCTGCCCCACCGCTATCGCAGGCAAGCCAGCTCCCACAGAGGTCAGGTTTCAGGCGTAGTAGTCCACGGCGCTGGAGCCGATGACGGATTGGGCTATCGGCGCCGCCACTTCGGTGGCTTCGCCAGCAAGGCCGGTGTCATGCCCATCGTTGTGCCCACCGCTGCCGCTGACTCCCCGCGCCTGGTTCTGCTGTTGCTCCTGACCCTGGCCCTGCCAGCCACGGGACTGGTCGGAGACATTCACGTCAACCTGGCCCATGCCCTGCTGGGCGAACATTTCCCGCAGGCGCCCGGACTGGCTTTCCAGGGCCTCGCGCACGGCGGCGTGGCCGCTCATGAAGTTGACCTGGGCCTGCTGGTCGGCGCTCATGTTCACGCGGATATCCAGGCGACCCAACTCGGCAGGCTGTAATTGGATATCGGCGGACTTGAGGTTGATGCTGGACAGGTACATGACCCGGTTCACCACTTCCTCGGTCCAGCCACTCTGATGCATGGCCAGCGGCTGGTTATTGAGCGGCAAGGCGTTGGCGGTCTTGGGCGTGGCGGCCTGGGTCAGGGCAGCCAGGCGATTGGCAAAGTCATCGACGCGGGTGTCGCTGCTCGCGCCCTTCAAGTCCTTGAGGCCCTCTTCGATCAAGCCGCTGAAAGCCTTCTCGCCCCCCTGGTCGGTACTGTCCTTGGCCGCTTGCTGATCGACCATGGCCGCCAGGCCGTTAGTGAAGTTCTGTGCGGCGGTAGGCTCAGCCTGGGTCGGCGCGGCTTTTTGCGCGGCCTGGCTGCTGGCGGAGACATGCCCGCCCTGCTCCATCGCCAGGCGCACGGCCGGCAATGCATCCAATGGATCGGCTTCAGGGTCGAAGGTTGGCGCAACCTCTTCGGTGACCGGCGCGGTGGTCACGAGCAACGGCGCCACGGCGTCATCCACCACGGCGGCCGGGACAGCAACCGGAGCCGGCGTGACCGCCGCGATCAGCGCCGGGTCAACTACCGGATCGGCCACCGGCTGTACAGCCAATGCCGGATCCTTGCTGGTGCTTGTCTCGTCATCGCGGCTGGGCGTCTTGTCGTCCTTGACCTGCGGGCTGGCAGGCAAGGTCTTGCCGCTATCGGCAACCGCTGGGGTAGCAGCGGCAGGCTTGTCGTTGCCCACCTCTTTCTTGGCACTGACATCTGCCGGCTTGTCGCGGCTTGGCTTGGGTGCCATATCGGTGGCCTTGGCGGGCGCAACCTTGGACTCCTTGGCGAACACCTGGGCAAAGCCTGGCGCTTTGGCCCGCGCGTCCGCGGCCACTGCCTGGGCATTGACGGAGGAAGCCTGAGGCTTGACCGCGGGGGCGGCCTGCAGGAGCGAGTTGGGGGCGAGAGGCATAGGTCTGGTCTCCGCTGCGCAGGGTCGAGGGCGCAGTCAGCAGAGATAGAGCAAAAGTCGGGCCAGCTTTGCCAACCGGCCCATTGAACCCTAGAAGCGCTGGCGCTCCGACTCATACATCGGCTTGACCAGGGCGAACTCATGATCGATCTGGTCCACCAGCTTGCCCAGGTCAGTGACCTGCGCCTTGGCCGACTCGGCCTCCAGGCGCTGGCACAACCGCGCCAGACGCACGGCCCCCAGGTTGCCGCTGCTGCCTTTGAAACTATGGGCAATCTGCCCAAGCGCCTTGGCATCATCTCGCGCCTGGCGCAGCGCTTCGACGCGTTTTTGCGAGTCATCGAGGAAGGTGTCGAGCAAATGGGGGTATTCGCCTTCCATGACTTCCTGCAAACCCATCAACACGTCAGGGTCCATATGTATCTGCGTCACTTGCTCGCTCCTTGATCAAGAATCGGCGGATTATGCCAGAGCCTCCCAGCAAAACTCCACGCACACACTGCGCCCGCCATCGGACCAGCGTACATGGCTGCTCAGTTTCCGGACCAGGTTCAGCCCGCGCCCGGACAGACGGTCGATATCCAGCGGCCGCGCCAGGACTGTTTCCACATCAAAACCCGCACCGCTGTCTTCGATCCGCAGGCTCAGGCAACCACCCGCACCTGTCGGCAAGACATCGATATGCACACGGATATAGCCGCTACTCAACAGGGCCAGGCGCTCATTGCGCTGGCGATAATAGTCGGCAAACCCCTGCACATCGCGTTTGAGCCGTGAGTCCAGGCCCAGCACCCCATGCTCCAGGGCGTTGGAATACAGCTCGGCCATCACGCTGTACAACGCTGCGCTCTGGCCGCGCAGGCCGTGGATTTCCAGGAGCAATTGCAGCAAATACGGTAACGGGTTGTAACGCTTGAGTGTCTCGGCACGAAACTCGAAACTCACTGACCAGTCCAGCGGGCAGGATTGGCCGCTGTCGGTGTACTGAATAGCCGACGCATGCAGAGCCTGCTCAGGCAGCAGGCTGATTTCCACCAGGCTGACATCATCACGCACCTGGCCGCGAAAGCCGGCAAGGGCTTGTTCGATGTCCTCAAACAGGCGCTCAGGCTCACGGTTGGCGGCAAACACTTGTAGCAAACGCTCCACGCCAAACAATTGCTCATTGGCATCCGCCGTATCAATCACCCCATCGGACAACAGGAACACCCGATCACCCAGGGCCATCGGCCAGACTTGCGTGCAGTCGTCAAAAACCTCGGGCGCCAGCACGCCCAAGGGCAGATGCCGCGACACCAACGGCGTGCGCCTGCCCGTGGCCACTTCATGGACGTAGCCGTCGGGCATCCCGCCGTTCCACACCTCCACCACCCGACGCTGGGCGCTGAGACACAACAGCGTCGCACAACAGAACATGTCCACCGGCAGGATGCGCTTGAGCTTGGCGTTCATCTCCCGCAGGGTCTGCGCCAGGCCGTAACCCTTGGCGGTCATGCCGTAGAACACCTCGGCCAGCGGCATTGCGCCAACGGCCGCTGGCAAGCCATGGCCGGTGAAGTCACCGAGCAGCACATGCATGTCGCCCGACGGCGTGTAGGCCGCCAACAGCAAGTCGCCGTTGAACAGCGCATAAGGCGATTGCAGGTAACGGATATTGCGCGCGGCATTCAGGCAGCCGGCATGGGCGACCTTATCGAACACCGCCTTGGCCACCCGCTGCTCATGCAGCAGGTACTCATGATGGCGGGTGATCTGGTCGCGCTGCTGCAACACCGTGGCCTGCAGCCGGCGCAGGCGGTCCATGGCGTTGATCTTCGCCGCGAGAATGATCGGGTTGTAGGGCTTGGCCAGGAAGTCATCGCCACCGGCATCCAGGCAGCGGGCCAGGGCCTGGCTGCCATTCAGGGACGTCAGGAAGATGATCGGCACCAGCGTCTCGCCCGCCAGTTGCTTGATCTGCCGGGCGGCTTCAAAGCCGTCCATCACCGGCATCAAGGCATCCATCAATACCAACTGCGGGCGTTCGCGGGCGAACACCTCCAGCGCTTGCTGACCGTCAGTCGCGGTGAGCACCCGATGGCCCTGGCGCCGCACAATGGTCGATAGCAACAACAGATCGGCAGCGCTGTCTTCGGCGATCAGGACCGTCAGCAGGCTCAAGAGATATCAAACAGCTTGTCGAAATTGGAGATGGCGAGGATCTTGCGCACGTCGGAGCTGCTGTTGATCACCCGCACATCGGCGTCATCGCTACCGGCATGATCACGCAGCAACAGCAGCATGCCCAGGGCCGAACTGTCGAGGTAGGTGGCCTCCTTCAAGTCCACCACATAGATATCAGGGACCTTGTAGAACCGCTCGTAGGACTCTCGAAAAGCCTGGTGACTGCCGAAATCGAACCGGCCTTTGACGGCGATCGTCAACTTCGTCCCATCCAGGGATACTTCTGATTCAACCGACATACGACTGCTTCCTTGTCGTGGACATGTGCAACAAGGTGTAGCAGGTGATCACAGAGTGGGCAACATACAGAACCAAATGTGGGAGCGGGCTTGCTCGCGAATGCGGTATGTCAGTATCAAATGTACTGACTG
>NZ_JAHIDY010000081.1:0-9607 GCF_018732265.1 Pseudomonas sp. TAE6080 | reverse complement strand
AAGTCAATGGTTTCTCCTTCGACCATTACGTCGGTGAGGTGCAGGGAGCGGTCCAAAGTCGTATCGACGCTGCAGCTTGGCGAACTCATCTGAGGCGTTGATTGCCTGGATGTGCTGCAGGGCACGCACCACGGAGGACGCTGTCAAAGTTATTTTTGTGCGTATAAACTTTTTCTCGAACAGAAAGTGGAGGCTGCTCCTCACTATTACTGTAATCACCCATGACCATTAACTTTAGTGGCCATTCGACTTTCTTCTGGGCGCCACCGGAGTGCAGGTCTAGCTTCATATTGACCCGCGTCTTTGGCACTTCATTTGGGAAACTATTAGAAACCATAACACCTCCCCTCCAGACTTTTTTGCAGCAGCAAGTGCTGATGCGAAACCAATACTGAAATCAGTGCATATAGCCGACGCGTCATATAGCGCACCAGCCACAGCACATAAATTCCATTTCTAAATGGTGATTACTAGCCTTCACAGCGCACCAGGGATCATTCAGAACAAAATTAAGGAATTATCCTACAAATAAGCTTATTAAAATTCGGGAACCTGCACCGCGATTGTAGAAGGGCTGGTTGATCAGGGCCTCAAGCCTCTTACTTGAGTAGGTGACGTTTTGGTGGAGCATTTTCTCGCAATGAGCCCCCCACACTCTCAACGTCAATCTGCCGGAACCTTCCGGAAAAATGTTTTCAAAGGAATCACAAACTCAATTAGGCGGCAGAAGAAGCTGTAGTGGGATTGAACTCTTCGAGCCAGAGCTAAATAAAGAAATAAAAATATGCCGATCAAACGTTATCGACAGTACTGGACAGGTAAGAGTTTACAAAACCAGTACTCATAACGGCATAGTCATACTCGGCACAAAAATTTAATGGCACTCTTAGACAGGGGGGTTAATATTTTAGGATTCTGTAAACTATCCCCGCCCCTATCCGACAGAGTGAACACCTGGCTCTGGGCCCAGTAAGTCATGCCCCGGTAGATCGCCGAGATGTCACGCAGCAGCGACCAGGCATCAGCCTTGCGCTGCTGGTTCAGGTTGCAGATGAAACGCGGTTCCATACCGCCCTTCCCATCCAAAACCCTGTTTCGCTAGCGCCATTCATAAACCAAAACTGCTTCAGCCAGCTCGATGTCGCCGGCTGTGCCCGCCTTATTCTGAGCACGCAAAACCTCGAATGCAGCCTCCAAGCTTGCACCTCGAATAGCGCCATCACTCGCGACGAAAGCTGCAGCATCATTGCGAGCTGCAACTACCTTTGGGTCGCCTTTTTTTGAACTATTCCGGCTACTTTCTTGACTGTCTTCAGTCAGCGTAACGGGGAAAAGAGTCACGGCAAGACTTGATGAAACAACCGCTCCAAAGGCCGAGACTTTGACCGGCCTGCCATCACCCGCGATCACAGGAAAACTGCACGAAAAACCGAGCATGAGTACAACAATCAGTTTGCGCAAAATCCCACCTCCCACCCCAACACTGCTCACCCTATTCCCCCCGGCGCGCCAACACCCTGCAAGCTCGTGAACTCCAGAGCGACCGTAAAACGTTGCTGCTCAAGTATCACATCAATCTTCCAACCCAATTTTGCACATAACTGGCGCATCAACTGCAACCCCAGGCCGTAGCCGAAATCGCTGGATTCCTCCCCCGGTTTGGCTTCCCTGATGTGATTGGCAATCAGCAACCGGGGGTAGCTAAAGTTGATTTCTACCTGGCCTTCTTCCGCATATTGCAGCGCGTTACGCAGGAAGTTACCGATCACGATGCGGCATGCTGTGGGAGGTAATCGGCAGGGCTCGCTGTGGATGTCGACAAGCAGCTCGATATCCCGGTTGCCGATCAGGTAGCGATGTTTGTCAATCAACTCACCCACCAACGCGCTCAGGTCAATGTCTTCCTCCGGCAAGGGTTCGGGACGCTCGCGGCTCATCCACAGCAAGGTCTCAGCGATAAGCTGCATGTTCAGTACCGAGCGCTCAATACGTTGCAGAGGGGGTGGCAGGACACCACCAGACTGCAGGGTCAACAGTTCTATATTGGCCTTTAGCACCGCCAGCGGAGTCCGCAGTTCATGGCTGGTGTAGCGCAACAGGCGACCTTCGCGCTGGCTGGCGGCCTGCACTTGCTCAACACTCTGGGCCAGGGCGTCGGCCAGCGTATTGAACTCCTTGAAGCTGAAATCAGGGCGCTCGCCGGCCATTGCGTCCGGGTTTTTCAGCGTGCTGGACCATTGGGCCAGGCGCCCCAGCGGCCGTACCAGCCACCAGACCAACAGGGCAATGATGATCAGCGCCGGCACGAACACCGCCAGGCTGATGAACGCGACGCCCTGCAGTACCTGGTCAAAGTAGGCATCGGACAGCGGCGTCTCCACCTCGCCACCCTCTTCGTGATCATGGTCGACGTCATACATATAGAGGGTCTTGCCGTCACCCAGGGGCTGGGAGAGGAGCGCCCGGACCTCTGCGTCATCATCATCGGAGTCTATATCACCGAAAACCTGAACGGCGCCAAAGGACATGCTCGGCGGCGCGTCGAGCATGCGACGCACACTTTGCGGCAAGGCTTCCTTGCCGATAACCGACTTAAAGAAGTAGTTGTGCGGTGGTGGCGTGCTCGGATCCTTGGTGTAGTGCCTGACGAAATACTGCGCCTCTTCTTCCATCATCGCGCTGGCGGTGTAGAGCAGGCCGCGCACGGTGTAGACCGGCAGCAACTGGCTGTAGATCAGCAACACCACAGCAATCAGGAACAGGAAGCTGCCGCTGATCACCCACTTCAGGCTCAGCCTATTACGCATGGGGTTTGACCTGAATACCAACCCCAGGCAGGGTGTGGATCAACGGCCGGTTGAAGGGTTTGTCTACCGCCTTGCGCAGCCGATGCATGTGGACTTTGAGCGTATTGCTGTCCGGTGGTTCGTCACCCCAGATGCTGGTTTCCAGGCGTTCGCGGGGGACCGGTTCAGGGCTGGCGCGCATCAGGTATTCCAGCAAGGTCCAGCAGATGGGCGACAAATGCAGCGCCTGCCCGGCGCGGCTGACTGTGCGGGTGGTCAGTTCCATCACCAGGTCATCCACCTGCAGGCGACTGGTCTGGCTGCTGCGGCGCATGCTCAGGGCGCGGATCCTGGCCACCAGTTCGGCCAGCTCGAAGGGCTTGACCAGGTAGTCGTCGGCGCCTGCTGCAAAGCTGGCGAGCTTGTCCGAGAGAGCGTCCAGTGAAGTGAGCATCAGGATGGGCGTCTGGCTGCCTTGCTGGCGTAAGCGTTCGCATACTTGCTGGCCGTCGAGGCGCGGCAACATGATGTCCAGGAGAATGACGTCGTAATGCTGGGCGAGTGCCAGGTTAAGACCGGCCTGGCCATTGCTGACGTGGTCGCAGACCATGCCGCTGATCTCCAGGTACTCGATGACGGTAGTGGCCAGATCAAGATTGTCCTCGACCAGCAGCAGGTGAATATGCACGGGAAAGCCCCCTCGGGCACAGGTTGCGCAGAGGTTGAAGGATATCGGAAGTCGAGCGATTTTCCGTGGATGTTTACCTGGCGTTAACCCGGCACTGTCTAGGCTGGACGCTTCCTATCCACGGGTCATCACCGTCATGAACCTTTATTCGATAGTCAAAGGGCTCCTGAACGCCGGCGCCAGCTACACCTGGCAATTGGTGATATGCCTGGGGCTGATTGTGTGTGTGACGATTGCGATGGGTGCCTATATCGTCCATTTGAATGCACGCATTGATAAGCAGCGCGAACTGTCGCCGGTGTATCTACATGAATGTGAAAACGGGCGCGGGGGCTTTATTGTCTACCCCGACGGCAGGCGCAGCAGTGACAGCTGCTACCCAAGCGATGAAGCTGAATCGGCGGGCATCGACCAAATGCCGGACCTGTCAGGCCCACACCGCGTGCAATGGCTCAAATACATCCTGCCGAACGTTAAGGGCCTTCGCAGTCCAGACGCCAACCCCAAGCTCCCGACAGTCTGATCAGCACCTCAGAGCCCCAGCCAGAACCCCAGCACAGCAGCCTGAATGTCGAATCTGATACGCTTTTTTCTTTATCACCTGCATCTGTACCGAACACGCCACAACCCCGACAATGGCTCATCGGCAGGAACCCTCCAGCCGCCCTTCTTCCTTTTGGAGGCCCCATGGCTAAGATGGCAATTTTTCTGTTTGGGTTTCTGGCACTGACCATTGGGATCGGCCTGCTGGCCACCATCTCACCGGTCTGACACTGGGGTGTGAGGCATGGTGCGCGTGATGCACAACTGACTTCTGGCATTACTTCATCAAGCGCACAGTTTTGCGTGTTTCAAACCGTCACTTGATCCATTCGGGATGGACGTTCATCAGCTCGCCGGGCTTGTCCGCTACGCCGTTGCAGCAGACGTAACCGTTGTACAGATAGAGCCCGGGGTAACTATTAAAGCTCACGGGGTCAATGCTCATGTACCTGGCGTTAGTCCAGCTCGAATAGGCATACAGGTAGCTGCGGCTGGTAAACGATAGGTACTCTGCCGTGCCGACGGTAACCATGTACCAATTCCCGGAGCCATAGTTGACCACCAGAAATTTCGAGGCCTTGGCAATATCCGGGGTGGTCATGACGTATCCATCAACCATCACCAAATAGGTGGCAGGTGCTGTGGAATAGTCTTTAAGAAAGGCCAACTGGGAAGACGGGTCTTTCAGCTCATTGGCAGAGCCTCCGACCTCAGGGTTGGTTTGCAGCTTGTCCGAGCCCGGCGGGCTCATTAATTCCTTCGACATTGGGTGACACTCCATTAACTTTAGATTGATGGTTTAACGATCCCCTCCAAAAAACACCATTGGCTGGAAAAACAGAAAAACCGCAGACTGCAATTAATAGTGCGCAAGCCCCTTGCTGCTCGATACTGTCACTTCTCACAGTTCGGTAGAGTGTTTCGGGATAGGTCCAGGGTTTTATATCTCGAACCCATCACCCCAGAAAAAACATCGGGTACAACGACAGCACCAACAGCCCCGCCATCGACCAGTTGAATAGCTTCAACCAGCGCGGCTCACGCAGGACATTGCGCAAACCGGTGCCACACCCCGCCCAGACGCACACACTCGGCAGGTTGACCACTGCAAACACCACGGCGATGACCAGTACGTTAGTGAAGTAGCCTTCAGCCGGCGTATAGGTGGTGATCGCCCCCAACGCCATGACCCAGGCCTTGGGGTTGACCCACTGGAACACCGCGGCTGCGAGAAAAGTCATGGGTTTGCGCTTGCCGTGCGTGTCGTCCGACATCGCGCCAGAGTTGGCAATCCTCCATGCCAGGTACAACAAGTACGCCGCCCCGATATAACGCAACGCGGTGTACGCCCAAGGCAACGCCTTGAACACCTCCCCCAGGCCCAGGCCAACCGAAATCACCAGCACCATAAAGCCCACGCTGATCCCCAGGGCATGGGGAATCGAGCGGCGAAAACCGAAGTTCACGCCCGACGCCAACAGCATGGTGTTATTGGGGCCTGGGGTAATCGAAGACACGAAGGCAAACAGCGCAAAGGCCGAAAGCAGGCTGGTAGACATGAGCATGGTGCGGCATCCGGCAAATGATTGTTGCCCTGACAGTAGAGGGTTCTGTGGCGCCCTGCCCCGTACAGCTGGGGGCAGATCGAGAGATACAATTCTCTTTAGAACCTAAACGGGCCCGGGTGCCTGACTGTAAATGACGGTCTGCCCCAGCGCGATGGCACTGGCCTCAAGCCGCAAGCGCTCCGCATCCAGGAAGCCATGCAAGACCTTGAGATGACTGATCTTGAGTTCAATCTCAGCCATTTTGTCCGCCACCAATGCGGCACCCTGGGCACAGTCGATCGTACTTTGCCGTTTGGCCTCAAGGATCTCGCCGATTTCGGCCAGGGAAAATCCCATCTTCTGCGCCATCTGAATAAACTCCAGATCCAATGCCGCCTGGTCACTGTAAACACGGTAGTTATTGGCTCCCCGCTGGGCCTCGATCAACCCGAGCTGCTCGTAGTAACGCAAGGTATGTCGCCCGATACCGCTCTTGCGCTCCAGCTGTGCAACTTTCACCGTAAATTCTCCTTGACTATAGAGTTAGCTCTACAGTTTAGCCTGCGCACTTTATCGAACCAAGGAGTGCGCTATGAACAGAGAATGTTTTGTCACCGGCGGCAGCGGCTTTATCGGACAGCATTTGCTGACTCGCCTGACCTCTACGGGACACAAGGCCTGGGTGCTGATGCGCGACGCTTCAAACCTTGAGAAGCTCAGGGAGCAGGTGCGCCAACTGGGAGGAGAGCCAGACCTTATCCATGCGGTTCAAGGCGACCTCAATCAGCAAAAGCTGGGGCTCAGTGAGGCCGATCGACAGCGCATTGCCTCAGCCTGTGTGGTGTTCCACGTCGCCGCTCAGTTCGCCTGGGGCCTGTCGCTGGAGCAAGCCCGCGCAGTCAACGTAAAAGGTGCTCTGCAGGTCGCCCAATTGGCGGCAAGTCAACGCAGCCGGTTGTTGATGGTCGGCGGCTATATGCTGCAGAACATCGCGCACCTGGGCAGTATTGGCATTGATCACCAATGCCCTGAAACCACCGATTGGCCCGCCGTATACAAACGTGTGGGTGGGTACGAGGCCAGCAAGCTGGAGGCGCACTTTGCGGTCATTCGCTACATGCAGGCGCAGCGGGCCGCCTACACCATCGTGCACCCTGCGACAGTGTGTGGGCATAGCAAGAGTGGGCATATCCTGGCCGGTCAGCCCGTGGCCGAACTGATTCGCAACCTGGCAACCGGCAAGCTGACGGCAATTCCTGGATCGGCCCAACACTGGTTGCCTTTGGTCAGTGTCGATTACCTGGTTGCCTTGATGGTCGCGACGGCATTCGACACTGCCATGGCAAACCAACAGGTCTTGGCACTGGACGAGCACACCCCCAATCTGCAAGGGCTGCTCGCGTACATGGCGTCCACCGTGGAAGTGCAAGCGCCCCGCCATCATCTCCCCCTGGGCTTGCTCAGATGGCTGCTAAAAATCCCAGGCGTGTCCACGCACTTTGGCACCAACCCCGAATCCCTGAGTTTCATCCGGACCGAGCGCTTTGATATGGTTCAAAGTAAGGCGCTGGAAAACCGATACCAGTTCAAGCATCCTGATATCAAGGTAACACTGGAAAAAACTGCGCGATTCGTCAGGCACACACTACTGAACTGAAGCAGGTTTTACCCCCGCAAATGACATATGCACTCGAAAACCGGACATCGCACACACTAGGCTCCATCCCAATAGCACCCTCTGCTGGCAGGCCCAATAACAGCGCTGTACTTTGACTTTCAGCCCTATAACCCTCAAGGAGTCGGCATGTTCAGCCACGTCACCGTCGGAACAAACGATCTGGATAAAGCCGCCGCATTCTACGATGCCGTACTGATCCCACTGGGCCTGTGCCGCCGCCCTGTAACCCCGGATGGCGGGCCGGCTTGCGCATGCTGGATCAGCGCCGGCAGCCCGTTGCCGCGCTTCTATGTCTACTCCCCCTACAACCGCCAGGACGCCACTGCGGGTAATGGCAGCATGGTGGCTTTCTCTGCCCCCTCGCCAGGTGCAGTAGACGTGGCCTATGCCGCTGGAATGCTGGCTGGCGGAATCGATAACGGTGAGCCAGGCCCGCGCCCACATTATGGCGACGGTTATTACGGTGCCTATCTGCGGGATCTGGACGGGAACAAAGTGCATATCGTGCATCGTGGCGATATGCAGGCAACGGCATGAAGATCAGCCAAACCCTGTATGAATATTCAACCCGGCCATAACGTTAGGCAACAGTCAGTAATATCCCGAAGCTCACGAGTGCGGCACCAAAAATCCGGTCAATCCACTGTCGGGCGGCCATCAATTTCTCGCGCACCCTCCCGGCGGAAAAGCACAGTGCGACGAGACTGAACCACAACACATGCGCCCCGGCGATAAATAACCCATAGGCGATTTGCACAGTGATAGCGGTGTCCGGCCGTACGACACCCATGAACAGGCTGACAATGAAGATCGACGTTTTAGGGTTCAGCGCATTCGTGAGAAATCCCATCCGCAGCGCTTCCAGATCTGACATCACCGCAGGTGGCGCGTCCAGTTGTTCAACCGCTGGCCTGGAACGAAGCATTTTAATGCCCAGGTAGACGAGATAGGCAGCGCCAGCCAGCTTCAACGTATTGAACAGCCAAGGTGTCTGTTGCAGCACCCACCCTAAGCCAAGCAGCGTGTAGCACACATGGACAAGCACCCCCACACCAATCCCCACAGCCGTGAGGACGCCCGCCCGTCGAGACCGTAGCAACCCATTGCGAGAGACCATGGCGAAATCGGGCCCTGGACTGATGCATGCAAGGAGTGTGATGGTGATTACTACTATCCATTCGCCCATGGTGTACCCTTTGAATTATTGGTCGTGTAAGCCAATAATTACAGATCTTCTGCTTGGGTAATAACGATTATTTCTGAAGAAAATAGTGACTACAACTCACTTATTTCTGAGGCACGCCTGCCCTCTTTGCTCGCACTGCGTTGCTTCGAATCCGCCGCACGCTTCGAAAACTTCGCCCGTGCGGCTGACGAACTGCATCTGACACCCGGCGCCATTAGCCGCGCAGTGCGCCTGCTTGAAGAGGATTTAGGCGCTGAGCTGTTCGAGCGGCGTAGCCGAAGGGTTTTTTTAACAGATACCGGAAGGCGCCTGGCCAAAGCGGTGAGTGAAGGCCTCGGGCTGATGAACCAGGCCGTTCGCGAGATACGCAGCGACGCCCGGCGTGCTCGCCGACTTGTCTTGTCCTGCGAGCCAACGCTGCTGATGCGCTGGTTGATCCCGCGCTGGAGCGACTTCCAAACACGTCATCCAGGGCTAGACATTCACCTGGTTGCCGGCGGCGGCCCCTTTTCATTCAACCAGGGCATCGACCTGGCCATTCGGCGCGACGATTTCCCCCGGCCCTCCGGTTATCATGCCGAAACGCTTTTCGCAGAAAAGGTCGGCCCTGTCTGCCGCCCAGAAAAATCTGACCTATGGTTTGGTAAAAACCGAAACGCTCTGCGCTCCTCGGCCCCCCTGCTTCAGACGACTAGCCGACCTACGGCTTGGCAGGAGTGGGCTGCTGCAAAAGGGTTACCCACTCCGGCTATGGAAATGCAGTCTTTTGAGCACTTCTATTTCAGCATCCAGGCAGCTGTTGCAGGCCTTGGAGTCGCCATTGGCCCGTGGCACCTGGTGCGCGACGACATTCAAAGCGGTGTGTTAGTCGCGCCCTTGGGATTTGTTGAAGATGGCTCGCGCTACTGCCTGCTATCTCCTTCTGCCCCCAAGCCAGGCAGTGTGGAAATGGCGTTGTTTAAGTGGTTGCAGGCCGCGGGCTGAGCTTTTTGGGTTGTCAGTTGCACCCGCTGCAAACCCGTCGTCTCATGCTGGCTGTCATATCTGTGATTTGCACAGCGGCATGCAACGCTCACTTAATAAGTTTCTCTTAAAGAGCCTGGCGCTTGGCCCCCTTTAAAAGCGCCTAGGGAAACTCTGAAAAAGACTTTCTGATTTGGCAAAATACCGCGACCCCAC
>NZ_JAHIDY010000080.1:0-11282 GCF_018732265.1 Pseudomonas sp. TAE6080 | reverse complement strand
TCGACAGCTCCCACAGGGGATTGGCGGCGGATTCGGGATTTCGGTCTGGATGAAGTCGAACCCTACCTGGCCTCAAGCCTCAATCAACGGCAATACCTCGTCTGCCCAAGCCAGCCAGCTTTCTTCAAGCATGATTCCGCGCCGCAGTACCACGTATTGCAGGCGCTGTGCGTGGGTCAACGAAGCCGATGAAAAGTCACGCTGTTCAATCTGCCGATACGTCTCAAGCAGTGCCTGATGCTGCTTGATCAGGCGCTGGACCTCATCCCCAAGGCCCAGCGGGCCAATCACCGCCTCGGCACGCAGCTTGATCAGCAGTGCCTGGCTCTGATCCCCCGCTTCTTGCGGCTCGCCCGCCCAGCGCATCAACTCGGCGCGCCCCGCAGGCAGCACCTGGTAGGTTTTTTTGCGCCGCTTGTCATCCTCAGGGCCATCTTGCGCCACGAGCCAGCCGGCGCTGACCATACGGCCCAGCTCACGATAGATTTGCTGATGGGTGGCTTGCCAGAAATAACCAATGGAGCGGTCGAACCGATTGGCCAACTCATACCCCGTCGAGGGCTTTTCCAGGAGTGAGGTCAGGAGTGCGTGTTGGATGGACATGGGGCGCAGTCTACCTCCGCGGTTCTGGCCCGGGCGAGCATGAAATCGATGAAGGTCGAGGTCGCGCGGGTGTGATGGTGATCAGGCATGTAGAGCATATACATGTTGGTACCGAAGATGCTCAGCCGCCAGGCGTCCAGTGCGGTAACCAGCGTGCCCTGGCGCACGTCATCCTGCACCAGGTAGTCCGGCACCAGCCCGACGCCCAGCCCGGCCAATACGGCTTGGCGCAAGAATAGAAAGTTCTCCGAAATCAGGGTCGGCTCCAGCAGTACCTCATGCCGCTCCTCATCCAGGTAAGCGGCGACCCGCAATTGCCGGCCGACCACCGCCGCCGTAATCAGCGGCGCGGTGCGCAAGTCGCTGAGTTGCTCTGGCACACCATGCTCCTGGGCGTAGGCCGCAGAAACGCAAGCCACGTAGCGCAGCACGCCCATGTCCCGCGCCACCAGGTTTTGCGGCGGCTCGGACATGACCCGTACCGCGATGTCCACTTCATCGCGCATCAGGTCTTCGACACGGTTTTCGAACATCACGTCCAGCACAATCCCGGGATACAGCCGCTTGAAATCGAGTAGCCAGTCAGCCATGACCCATTGCCCATAGCCACTTGGAACACTGACACGCACCCGGCCCTGCAGGCTCTGCCCCAGTGAAGACACCGACTCTTGCGCCGCCAGCAGCTCATTGCGGATGGCTCGCCCATGCTCATACAGGCGCAGGCCGATCTCGGTCGGCTCGATGCGGCGCGTAGTGCGCCGTACCAGTTGCAAACCGATCGACTGCTCCAGGCGGCTGAGGTGGTAGCTGATGTTGGCTCGGCTGACCTTGAGGCGCCGTGCGGCCTCACTGAGGTTGCCTGCATCGATGATTTCGACCAGCAAGGTAAGCGACTTGAGGTCCATGGGCGATCACTGTCAAAGAATTTTGAACAGCCTGTCAACCAGAGCTGTGATTGTCAACGAAGCTTTGCCTTCCGATAATCCTTCGGATAATCAGCCGCTGAGCACCACAGGTGAAACCATGCGTGAACCGATTCTTGTGCACCGCGAAGGTGCCGTTCTAGTGCTGTCCAATAACAACCCCGGCGCACGTAACGCCCTCACGCCCGAGTTCTATGGCGCATTACCCCAGGCCCTGGCCCGGGCCGAGGCAGATCCGGCGATTGGCGCCGTGGTGTTGACCGGTGTTGACGGTCATTTCTGCGCTGGCGGCGATCTGCATCGGCTGGCATTACGCCGGGCCATGACGCCGGCGGAGCGACGGGTCAACCTTGAAGGCCTGCATGACCTGATCCGCTCGATCCACACCTGCAGCAAACCGGTGATCGCCGCCGTCGAAGGGGCAGCCGCCGGGGCCGGCCTGTCGATTGCGCTGGCGTGCGACATGCTGGTAGCGGCTCGCAATGCTTCGTTTTCGGTGGCCTACGTCAAGGTTGGCCTCACCCCGGATGGTGGCGCCACGGCATTCCTCGCCGAATTTGTCTCGCGCCAGGTACTGACGCAACTGTGCCTGACCGGTGATCGTATCAGCGGTGAACGCCTGCATGCCCTGGGCGCAGTGAATACCCTGGCCGAGCCCGGTGAGGCGCTCGCGGCGGCCATCACGCTGGCAACCCGGATTAGCGCAGGCCCACAGCGGGCAATGGCGCGGATCAAGACCCTGTGCCGTCAGGCCGGCAGCACAAGCCTGGAGCAGCAGTTGGAACTGGAGGCCACCCATATGGTGGAGTCCATGGGTGACGATGAGGCTGGCGAGGGGATTGCGGCGTTCTTCGACAAGCGGCCTGCAGACTTCCTGGCATTACGCAAAACCACTCAATAATTCCGCACAGCGAAATAACATTCCATATATTTGACATCCCGCCGTATTGCATGCAAATCTCCAGCGAGATGGCACTCGCCATACCGCCCGCATATCGATTAACCCAGACTCATAACAATAGGGTTTTAGAATGTTCAATCGTCACCTGCCCCATTGGCCGGAGGGTGCGCCCCACCACCTGACACTGCCGGACACCAGTCTTTTCTGTAACCTGGAGATCGCTGCCCGGCGTTATCCGCAAAAGACTGCGATCATTTACTACGACACCCTCATCACCTACGCCCAGTTGCTTGATGAGGTCGAGCGGTTGGCCGGGTATTTCCAGTCTCAAGGGATCAAGCGTGGCGACCGGGTGTTGCTGTTCATGCAGAACTCGCCTCAATTCATCATCACCTACTACGCCGCCTTGCGCGCCGACGCCATGGTGGTACCGCTCAACCCCATGAGCCGCGCCAGCGAACTGGAACACTACCTGCAAGATACTGACGGCGAGATCGTCGTCTGTGCTCAGGATCTCGCGCCTTTTGTCACGCCGCTGCTCGGCCGTTTCAAGCTGCGCCAGGTACTGACGACCGCCTATTGCGAATACCTGCGCCAGCCCACCGACCTGCCCCTGCCGCCCGAGTTGCTCGTTGCGGTACAAACCGCGACATTGCCTGGCGTGGTGCGCTGGCAGGCTGCACTCGATTGCGGCCAACAGCCCGGCCCGCACCTCAGTGGCGCGGGCGATCACTGCGTGATGCCTTACAGCTCCGGCACCACCGGCGTGCCAAAGGGCTGCCTGCACACCCATGCATCAGTGATGGCGACGACCGTGCATCGCCAGGCCTGGACTAACCGCACGTGCGAAGACGTGGTACTGACCACACTGCCGCTGTTCCATGTCGCCGGCATGCAGTCGTCGATGAACGGGCCGATTTTCAGTGGCGCCTGTGTGGTGGTCATGACCCGTTGGAACCGCGAAGTCGCCGCGCAGTTGATGCAACGTTATCGCGTCAGCAACTGGTCCAATATCGTCACCATGGCCGTGGATTTCCTGACCCAGGACGGGCTTGATCGCTATGACTTGTCGAGCCTCAACTACATTGGCGGTGGCGGTGCGGCGATGCCCGGCCCGGTCAAGGACAAGCTCAAACAGCTATTGGGCCTGGACTACATCGAAGGTTACGGCATGACCGAAACCATGGCAGCGACCCATATGAACCCCAAGGCGCGCAGCAAATCCCAATGCCTGGGCATTCCGGCGTTCGACGTGGACTCGCGCGTTATCGATAGCACGACTGGCCTGGAACTGGCGCCCCATGAGGTGGGGGAAATCGTCTGCCGTGGTCCGCAAATTTTCAAAGGCTACTGGCGGCTCCCGCAAGACACCGAAAAAGCCTTTATCGAACTGCAAGGTAAACGTTTCCTGCGTACCGGCGACCTCGGTTACTACGACGAAGACGGCTACTTCTTCATGGTCGACCGTATCAAGCGAATGATTAACGCCTCCGGCTACAAGGTCTGGCCTTCGGAAGTCGAAAGCCTGATGTACCGCCATCCGGCGATCAAGCAGTGCTGCGTCATCTCCTCCCCCGACGCACGCCGAGGGGAGGCCGTCAAAGCCCTGGTGACCCTGCACCCCGAACGACAGGGCACCACGGCCGGCGACATCATCGAGTGGTGCAAGGCCAATATGTCGGCCTACAAAGTCCCGGCCACCATTGAGTTTCGTGAGCATCTGCCGCAATCCGGCGCAGGCAAACTGCTATGGCGCCAGTTGCAGGATGAAGAATGGGCCGCCCACGCCCCCACCAGTACTGGCACAGGAAACTGATTGATGTCTGACGCCGTTATTGTCTCCACCGCACGTACCGCCCTCGGCAAATCCTACCGGGGCGCCCTGAACAACACCCACAGCATCGACCTGGCCGGGCATGTGATCCAGCACGCCGTGGCCCGGGCCGGGATTGACCCGGGGCTGATTGAAGATGTGATCCTCGGCGCGACGTTTCATGAAGGCGCCCAGGGCAAGAACATGGCGCGCCTGGCAGCCATTCGTGGCGGGTTGTCCACCACCACGGCGGGGTTGTCGATCAACCGTTTTTGCAGTTCGGGCCTGCAAGCCATTGCCCTCGCGGCCCAACGTATCGTGTCGGAGAAAGTCCCGGCGATGATTGCCGGCGGCGTGGAATCCATCAGCCTGCTGCAAAACGACAAGCTCAATACTTATCGCGGGCAGAACCCGTGGCTGCTGGAGCACAAGCCTGAGCTTTACCTGTCGATGATTGAAACCGCCGACATCGTTGCCCATCGCTACAACATCAGCCGCGAGGCCCAGGACGAATACGCCCTGCTCAGCCAGCAGCGCACCGCCGCCGCCCAGGCCGCTGGGTTGTTTGATGATGAGATTGTTCCCTTCAGCACCCGCATGCTGGTCAAGGACAAACACAGCGGCGAGGTCAGCGAGCAGCCCGTCACCCTCACCCAAGACGAATGCAACCGCCCCTCCACCACCCTGGCCAACCTGGCCTTGCTGGAGCCTGTGCGCGGAGCCGGGCACTTCATCACGGCGGGCAACGCCAGCCAGTTGTCTGACGGGGCATCGGTGTGCCTGGTCATGGACAGTCTGTATGCCGAACGCAACAACCTCGAACCGCTGGGGATTTTCCGCGGTTTTGCCGTGGCCGGTTGCGAGCCGGACGAGATGGGCATCGGCCCGGTCTACGCCATCCCGCGCTTGCTCAAGCGCAACGGCCTGAAAATCGACGATATCGACTTGTGGGAACTCAATGAAGCCTTCGCCTCGCAGGTGATCTACTGCCGTGAAAAACTGGGCATTCCCCTGGAAAAGATCAACGTCAACGGCGGCTCCATCTCCATCGGCCATCCTTATGGCGTCACCGGCTCACGCCTGACCGGCCATGCCCTGATCGAAGGCAAACGGCGCGGCGCCAGATATGTGGTAGTGACCATGTGCATCGGCGGTGGACAAGGCGCTGCCGGCTTGTTCGAGGTCGTCTAAAAGCAGAGCCAGAGCACGAAGCTGCAATCCCTGTGGGAGCGGGCTTGCTCGCGAAGGCAGTGTGTCAGTCAATTGATTCGTTGGCTGATACACCGCATTCGCGAGCAAGCCGCTCCCACACTTGTGGTGGCTTCAGTCAAGCCGCTCAATCACACAGGCAATGCCCTGGCCAATCCCGATGCACAGGCTCACCAGCGCGTAGCGCCCTTGCTGGCGCTCCAGGCTACGCAAGGCCGTCAGGGCCAAGCGGGCACCTGAGGCACCCAGCGGGTGGCCAATGGCAATGGCACCGCCCTGGGCATTCAAACGCGGATCGTCAAAGGCCAGGCCCAACTCCTTGGCGCACCCCAGTACCTGGGTGGCGAAGGCTTCGTTGATTTCAATTACATCCATATCCGCCAGGCTGAGCCCGGCACGCGCCAAGACCTTGCGAATCGCCGGTACCGGCCCCAGGCCCATCACCCGCGGCGCAACCCCCGCGACTGCACCGGCCACGATCCGCGCTCGAGGCTTGACCCCGTACCGCTCACCGATCGCACGGTTGCCAACGATCAGCGCCGCCGCCCCATCGTTGATCCCCGAGGCATTCCCCGCCGTGACCACGCCACCGTCGAACAGCGCCCCCAGCCGGGCAAGCGCCGGCTCATCGGTGGACGGCCGTGGGTGCTCATCAGCCAGTACCTCCTTGGGCGGCAACTTGCGTCCTTGCGGTACCCGCACCGGCATCAGTTCCCCTTCATAAAAACCCTCGGCCAGCGCCTTGGCATACAGCGCCTGGCTGCGCGCCGCGAACGCATCACTGTCGGCACGGCTGATGCCCAGATCGCGCGCAATGTTATCGGCGGTTTGCGGCATGCTGTCGGCACCGAATTCGGCCTCGATCAGCGGGTTGGGAAAACGCGCACCGATGCTGCTGTCGAAGACCTGGAAGGCCCGGGAAAACGCCGCCTCGCTCTTGCCGACAACAAACGGCGCACGGCTCATGCTCTCGGTGCCGCCAGCGATAAACAACTGGCCTTCATCGCAACGGATCATCCGATTCACATCCAGCAACGCCGCCAGCCCCGAGCCGCACAAGCGGTTGACGGTCAGGCCCCCCGTGGTCAATGGCAACCCCGCGAGCAATGCCGCATTGCGGGCAACGTTGCGCGCATCTTCACCGGCCTGGCAGGCACACCCCGCCACGACGTCTTCATAGTCGGCGCCAGCGAACGGGCTGCGCGCCACCAGGGCGCGAATGACCTCGCCCAGCAAGTCATCGGGGCGCACGCTGGCCAAGGCGCCGGCGCTGCGGCCAAAAGGTGTACGCAGGCCATCATAGATATAAGCGGACATGGTTATTGCTCCTGCACGGCAGAGGGATGATCGGGGGATTGCAGGCTCAGGCCCAGTTGCACCCGGCGACGCAACCAGGGGCTGGGGCGGTAGCGCGGTTCTTCATAACAACCTTGAATACCGCGCAACACCGCGAGGATCTTGTCTGCACCATAGAACTCGGCGAAGGCCAGCGGGCCGCGCGGATAACCCAGCGCCAGCATCACCGCACGGTCGAGGGTGGCCGGGGTGGCGATGCCACGCTGGACGATTTCCGCCCCCAGGTTGGCCACGCAGGCCACCACGCGCTGGATGATGAAACCGGGCGAGTCATTGATCACTTCCACCGGCACGCCGCTGCTGCCAAGGGCCTGCACCGCCTGGGCTTCCAGCGCAGGCTCAAGCGCCGGTTGGCGCATCAACACCAGGCGCTTGGAGAAGTCGCAGAAGGTGTCCAGGGCCAGGGTGCGCTCAGCCGGTAAACCCAGGCGCGCAATCATGCTGCTGGCATCTTCGCCCAATGGGGTAATCAGGCAGATCGCGTTGGCCGGTGGTTGAGCGGCCTCTTCAAGCGTCGCACCGCCAGCGGCGAGCAAGGTTGCCACGGCACCACGCACGTGCGGCTCCTGGTTGTCGAGCCAGAAGGCACGCTCGACCGCTACAGCCGCGCGCTTGAGCGGTGGCGAACGCAGCTGCTGGCCGTCGACATACCGATAGAAACCATGCCCGTCACTCTTGCGTCCCAGCAAACCGGCGGCCACGCGCTGGGCTGCCAGGTAGGAAGGCGTGTAGCGGGGGTCACCATAAAACTGCGCGTAGATCGACTCCATCACCCCGTGGGAAATATCCAGCCCGGTGAGGTCAAACAACTCGAAAGGCCCCATGCGAAACCCCGGACCATCGCGCAGGATGCGGTCGATCTGTTCGACATCGGCGATGTTCTCGCCAAGGATGCGCAAGGCTTCAGTGCCATAGGCGCGACCGGCATGGTTGACCAGAAAACCCGGTGTGTCCGGGGTTTGCGCCGCAAAGTGGCCCGCTGCCTCGGCCAACGCGCACAAGCGCTCTACCACCTGCGCCTGGGTACGTTCACCGCGCACCACCTCGACGATCTTCATCAGCGGCACCGGGTTGAAGAAGTGAAACCCGGCCACCCGTTCAGGGTGCTGGCAACCGCTGGCAATCTGCGTGACGGACAACGAAGACGTGTTAGTCGCCAGCACGGCGCTCGGCGCAACGATGGCCTCCAACTGGCGAAACAGCCCTTGCTTGGCCTCCAGGTTCTCGACGATGGCTTCGATCAACAGATCGCAACCGGCCAAGGCTTCCAGGCTGGCAGCCGGCTGCATGCGCGCCAGGGTCTGCTCCAATTGCTCGGGGCTGAGCTTGCCCTTGGCCACCTGGCGCGCCAACAGGTCCTTGTTAAAGCTCAGCGCCTGCTCGACCGCCTCAGGACGCACGTCATACAGCAGCACCTCGCAACCTGCCGTCGCAAACACCTGAACAATGCCACGCCCCATGGCGCCACTGCCAATCACACCGATACGTGAAAACATGGTTTCTCCGATTTTATGTTTCGCTGTGCAGAACCTAATTCCATATTGACTAGAATACTAATTATTGTCAGGCTCAACTTCAATCTAAAAACGGCTCTTTGCGGAACATACCGTGCGTAGCAAGTGCCGCCGTTCACCCCATAACAAAAAGAGAACACACCATGACCGTCTCACCACCCTGCGACCTGCAAGGCCTGTTCAGTGGATTCGCTGCGTACCTGGGCCTTGATCTGGTTGAATACGGCCAGGCGCAAACCGTCATCGCGTTGCAGGTCAACCCCGAGCATCTCAACCAGGCCGGCAACCTGCACGGCGGTGTAATCGCGGCCATGGCCGACGCGGCGCTGGGCATGTGCGGCACCTGGAATATCGACCCGGACCTGTGGCGCTTGTCCCTGACCCTGTCACTGAACATCAATTACATGGCTCCCGCCCCCGCAGGCAGTCGGGTGCGGGTCATCGCCCGGGTGCGGGGCGGTGGGCCGAAAATCTACATGGCCGCTTGTGATGTGCTCGATGCCGAGGGCAACCTGCTGGCCAGCGCTGAAGGGGTGTTCAAACGCAGCCGCCTGCGGCGCCTGCCCGCGTGAAGCTGACACGTCTGCTGCCACTGGCCCTGCTCTGCGAACTGATTGCCCTGGGCACACGTACCACTACGTTCAGCCTGATCGCGGCGCTGCTGTTCGGTTTGTTTTTTATCCGTCACTGGCAGTCGCTCATGCCCTACCCTCGGCGCCTGGGCCTGGCGACGCTGGTGCTGCTCGCGATATGGCTGGTCAAGGCCCCACTGGACCTGCCCACCGTCCAGCGCATCAGCAGCGCGGCCGCCTATTACGCGGCGTTCATTGGTGGCCTGGGGCTGATGGGTTGCCTGGTCAAGCGCCTGCCGGCACTGCGCGAGGTGCATCGTTTTTTGTTGCGTGGACCACGGGCCCTGCTCTATCCGCGCTACTTGTTGGCGGCGCTCGGGTTGGGGTCAATCCTCAGTTTCGGCATGCTCAACCTGATGTGTTCAACCCTGCACAGTTACCTGCAACACTTTGCCCCCGATCACCCGGCCCAACGCGATGGCCAGCGAGGCGTGCTGACCGCTGCCATTCGCGGCTTTGCCCTGGTGCCGTTAATCGCGCCAACCAGCATTGTGGTGGCGATCATTACCCGTGAAGTCCCCAGCCTGACCTGGACCGACCTGTTGCCCTACGGCGTGATCGCCACGGTGCTGCTGATGCTCATTGGCGCACGCACGGAAAACCGCCATTTGCAGACATTGGTGGATGAGTCGCCAGAAATCCCCGCAGCCTCGCTCACGCCTCTGGTCCTTGGCACGGCCTTGGGCATCGGCGCGATTGTCGCGCTGGCAAGCTTCAGTTGGCTGAACATCACTCAGGCGTCGTTGGTGGTGGTGCCGCTGCTGGTCAGTGGCTGGTTGTTCCTTGAAAGCCCTGGCAAAGCCTACGACGAATTGGCCGAGCATCTGGCGGGCATGCGCAATGAGGTCTTTATCTTTGGCTGTTCCGCGCTGTTCGGCGCGCTGTTCAATCAACTGGTGTCCCTGGATCAACTGGTGCCGCTGCTGGGCGGTTCCTCCCAGGTATTTGTGCTGCAATGCATTGCCCTGCTGGGTATCGTCGGGCTCGCGCTGATCGGTATTGCGCCGATTATTACCCTGAGCATTTGTGCCGGCTTGCTGGCCCAATTGCAGGCGGCCGGTGTCAACCCTCTGGGGCCCGCCGTCAGCCTGGTCTGCGCCTTCTCCCTGGCGATGCTGCTCTCGCCCTTTGGGCCCGCCGTGCTGATCCTCGCGCGTACCGCAGGCACCTTGCCGTGGACGATTGTCCTTACCTGGAATGGCCGCTTTGCGCTGATCGCCATCCCGGTATTACTCGCCCTGTCCTGGGTCGTGCAATGGAACCACTAGCGAAACAGGATTCCGCTACGCTGCCATTTCGCGCGACTATATAAGTCATTGCATTGAAATCACGCCGGTTACTGCCCACACTGCCTGGCATTATCGGCTAACCTCTTCCACTGCCAGCCCGCTGCCCACATGAGCCTCCATGACTGAAGAAATCGAAACGCCCGAGAACGAACCCAAGGACCGGAAATTCGTCGAGGCCCTGAGTCGGGGTCTCGAAGTGTTGCGCGCGTTCACCCACGGCAACGTCACCCGGGGCAACCAGGACATCGCGCGGATTACCGGGCTGCCCAAGCCCACGGTTTCGCGCCTGACCTACACCCTGACGCAGCTTGGCTACCTGAGCTACAACCAGGACGTGGAAAAGTACCAACTCGACTCCGGGGTGCTGGCCCTGGGGTATGCCTATGTCAACAACCTGCGGGTCCGCCAGTTGGGCAAACCGCTGATGGACGAGTTCGCACGGCGCACCAACACCACCGTTGGCCTCACCTGCCGCGATCGGTTGTCGATGATTTATGTGGAAAGCTGCCGCCCACCCGACGTGGCCAGCCTGCGCATGGAAGCCGGCGTGCGCCTGCCCCTGAGCACTACTGCGGCGGGCCGGGCCTACCTGGCCGCCACCCCGGAAAACGAGCGGGCACACCTGATCGGCGAAATTGCCAAGAAGGCCGGTGATGAATGGCCGGCCCTGGAAGCCTCGCTGAACGAATCGTTTCGCGAGTATGAGGAGTTCGGTTTTTGCCTGTCCCTCGGCGAATGGGACCGTAACGTCAACGCCGCTGGCGTTCCGCTGCGCCTGACCGACGGCAGCATCATGGCCCTGACTTGTGGCGCGCCGAAATTCCAACTGCCGACCGACACCCTGCAAAGCTCCCTGGCCCATCAACTGGTGATGTTGGCCAGGGACATCGAAAGCCTGGGCGCCTGATCGCCATGGGTCCTGAAGGCGCGAAACTGTTCGCGCCTGCAGGACCCATTTACAGGCTACCGCTCAACTCGGGAACCGCCTCGAACAAGTCCGCCACCAGGCCGTAATCAGCCACCTGGAAGATCGGCGCTTCTT
>NZ_JAHIDY010000007.1:0-186460 GCF_018732265.1 Pseudomonas sp. TAE6080 | reverse complement strand
ATGAGGCTCCTGCTTCAATTCAATAACCGTGTTGCACTCAGCTCCTGCAACCGCCCTCATTAAATCTTGGCTAATTGCCGTAACAGATGCTCGTGCTGACATAATGCTCAGGTAAAAACCGTACGCAGTTTAGGGGCACCGCAAGGAATCGCTCGAATAAGCGTTGAGGAATACTGCAGTTTTTCTACGGTGTCGCTAGAATGGCGGCCTTTGCGAAGTTCTGGAGTTTGCCCCTAATGCGCACTTTTCGTCTGGTGATTGCCTGCCCGGATCGGGTTGGTATCGTCGCTAAAGTCAGTAACTTTCTGGCCGCCCACAATGGCTGGATCACCGAAGCGAGTCATCACTCGGACAATCTCAGTGGTTGGTTTTTCATGCGCCACGAAATCCGGGCCGACACGCTGCCTTTTGGCCTCGAAGCGTTTCGCGAGGCGTTTGCGCCTATCGCCGAAGAGTTTTCGATGACATGGCGCATCACCGACACCGAGCAGAAAAAACGCGTGGTCCTGATGGCCAGCCGCGAATCCCATTGCCTGGCGGATTTGTTGCACCGCTGGCACAGCGACGAACTGGACTGTGAAATCGCCTGTGTGATTTCCAACCACGACGACCTGCGCAGCATGGTTGAGTGGCATGGCATTCCGTACTACCACGTACCGGTCGATTCGCAGAATAAACAGCCGGCCTTCACCGAAGTCTCGCGTCTGGTCGAGCAGCATGAAGCTGACGTAGTGGTACTGGCGCGCTACATGCAAATCCTGCCGCCAGAACTGTGCCGTGAATATGCAGGCAAGGTGATCAACATTCACCACAGCTTCCTGCCGTCGTTCGTCGGTGCCAAGCCCTATCACCAGGCGTCCTTGCGTGGCGTGAAGTTGATTGGTGCAACTTGCCACTATGTCACCGAAGAGCTGGACGCCGGTCCCATCATCGAGCAGGACGTGGTACGCGTCAGCCACAGCGACAGCATTGAAGACATGGTGCGCTTCGGTCGTGACGTCGAGAAAATGGTCCTGGCCCGTGGCTTGCGCTATCACCTGGAAGACCGGGTGCTGGTGCACGGCAACAAGACCGTGGTGTTCTGATCGATTGTTTTTAGTTGAAGCAAAAAGGGCCTGGGCGTTAAATCACCCAGGCCCTTTTTATTGGTGTCAACTGCGAGGATCGAACGATGAGTGATCCCCTGGATAAAGCTACTTCCCGAGCACCTGCCACGTTGGGCGAGGGCTGTTTGAGCCGCTATGACCCGGATGCCCTGGGTGCCGAGGATGGCACGGACTTTCCGGATGCTGCGCGATTGTGGGAGCAATTGCAGGAAGAGTCGCAGCCGCACGACAAGCCCGGCCCGGCCACAATGCCGGGCAACAAAGCAGGTTGAATGTAAGAGCAGTGTGTTCGGGTTCAGATACGGAAGCTGCCCACCAGTTGTTTTAGGCGTGCCGCTTGTTGCTCCAGGTCAGAGCAGGCACGCAAGGTCGACTGCAGGTTTTCCACGCCTTCCTGATTGAGCGTATTGATTTCGGTGATATCGATGTTGATCGATTCCACCACTGAGGTCTGTTCCTCGGTCGCGGTGGCCACCGATTGGTTCATGCCGTCGATTTCACCGATACGCTGGGTCACGCTGCTCAGGCGTTCGCCTGCCAGGTTGGCGATTTCCACGCTGTCGAGGCTGTGGCGCTGGCTTTCGCTCATGGTGCTGACCGAATCCCGGGCACCGACTTGCAGCTCCTCGATCATCTTTTGCACCTGTTGCGCTGATTCTTGCGTGCGATGGGCCAGGTTGCGCACCTCGTCGGCCACGACCGCAAACCCGCGCCCGGCTTCCCCGGCACGCGCAGCCTCAATCGCCGCGTTGAGTGCCAGCAGGTTGGTTTGCTGGGAGATACTGGTGATCACTTCGAGGATCTGCCCGATATTCACGGTCTTGCTGTTGAGTGCCTCGATATTGCTGCTGGAGGCGCTGATCATCTCGGACAGTTGCGTCATGGCCTTGATATTGCGCTCCACCACTTGCTGGCCATCTTCGGCCAGGTGGCGTGCATCGCTGGCCTGGTGCGAGGCCTGGGCGGCGTTACGGGCAATTTCCTGGGCTGCGGCACCCAGTTGGTTGATTGCTGCCGCGACACTGTTGGTGCGGTTGGCCTGTTCGTCAGAGTTGACCATCGACGAGTTGGAGGCACTGACCACGCGTAATGCCACTTCATTGACCTGGCCGGTGGCGGAGGACACTTCGCGAATAGACGTGTGAATCCGCTCCACAAAGCGGTTGAAGGCTTTGGCGAGAATGCCGAACTCGTCGTGGTTCTGGATATTCAGGCGGCGCGTCAGGTCGCCTTCGCCATCGGCGATGCCTTCCATGGCGCGGGTCATGACGTGCAGCGGTTGCAGCAACACGCGGATCAGCATGCCCAGCAACGCGATGATGATCGCCACGGCAATCACGGTGGCGATGATGGCCGAAGTGCGGAATTCGCTGAGCATTGCGAAGGATTTGTCCTTATCTACCGACAGACCGATATACCAGTTCACTGACGGTAAGCCCTTGATCGGGGCGAAGGTGACGATGCGGGTTTTGCCATCGACCGCAATTTCACTGAAGTCAGCGCTGATTTTCAGGGATTGATTCGGGTAAATCTCGCTCAAGGTTTTCATCACCAGGGTTTTATCCGGGTGGACCAGGATCTTGCCGTCGGCGCTGACCAGAAACGCATAACCCATGCCGCCGAAGTCCAGGGCACCAATATTATCGACCAGGGTCTGCAGGCTCAGGTCACCACCTACCACGCCGACACTTTGTCCGGCCTTGCTGCTGGGCGTGGCGATGGAAATGATCAGTTGGCCGGTGGCTGCATCAATATAGGGTTCGGTCAGGGTCGAGCCATTGCTGGCCTGGGCGCCTTTGTACCAGGGACGCACGCGTGGGTCGAAGCCGTCGGGCATCTTGGCATCGGGGCGAATAGTGAAGCCGCCTTGGCTGTCCCCCAGGTAGGTGGCCATGAACGACGATGTCAGGGCTTTCTGTTCCAGCAAGCTGGCGACAACGGCCGGCTCGGGATTGATGGCGATGTTCTGGGCGGCGTTCTCCACCAGCACAATGCGCCCGGCCAGCCAGCTCTGGATATTACTGGCGGTGACATCACCCATTTCATGTAGATAATTGTCTAGGTCGTCGCGAATCGCGTTACGTTGCAGATAGTCGTTGTATAACGTGAACAACGCAAAAGCGGCAATGACGATAAGGGCGGCTGCAAGCAGGATTTTGTGGCTGAAGCGCAGATTTTTATTCATGGCTTGTCGTGTCCGCTAAGGTCTTAATGTCCGAGGCGCATTCTTGTGTAGGCGCGCAAAATGGCAGCGATAAAAAAACTGTGATATTTCCATTTGGTGTGTAGGAATTATCTGTTCTGTTTTAAGGACTTTTCTGGTCTCCGCTTTGTCTGTATCGACCGTGCAGCGCTAAAGATTAACCATGGGTGACAAAATGCCTGACTCCTCGCAACTTCTTATTGGCGCAGATCTCGAAGGCCAACCCATTGCCCAGGCCATGCGCCTGGCTAATCGCCATGGCCTGATCGCCGGCGCCACCGGCACGGGCAAGACCGTGACTTTGCAACGGCTGGCGGAGGCGTTCAGTGATGCTGGCGTCGCGGTGTTCGCCGCCGATATCAAGGGTGACCTGTGTGGCCTGGGCGCCGCAGGCAATCCCCAGGGCAAGGTGGCCGAGCGTATCGCCGGCATGCCTTTCCTTAATTACGCGCCTAAGGCGTATCCGGTAACACTGTGGGATATCCACGGTCAGTCCGGTCATCCGCTTCGTACAACCTTGAGTGAAATGGGCCCGTTGCTGCTGGGCAGCCTATTGGAGCTGACCGACAGCCAGCAGTCGACGTTGTATGCCGCCTTTAAGGTGGCGGATCGCGAGGGCTTGCTGCTGCTGGACCTCAAGGACCTCAAGGCCCTGCTCAATCACCTCAAGTTCAACCCAGAACTGCTGGGTGATGACGCGGCCTTGATGACGACCGGCTCCAGCCAGGCTTTGCTGCGTCGCCTGGCCGTGCTGGAACAGCAGGGCGCAGAAGCCCTGTTCGGCGAGCCGGCGTTGCAATTGGAAGACATTCTGCAGCCGGCCAGCGACGGGCGTGGACGCATTCATCTGCTGGATGCCAGCCGCCTGGTACACGAGTCGCCAAAAGTCTATGCGACCTTCCTGTTGTGGTTACTGGCCGAGTTGTTCGAGCAATTGCCGGAGCGCGGCGATGCCGACAAGCCGCTGCTGGCGCTGTTTTTCGACGAGGCGCATTTGCTGTTCGCCGATACGCCCAAGGCGTTGCAGGACCGTCTGGAGCAAGTGGTGCGGCTGATTCGCTCCAAAGGCGTGGGGGTGTATTTTGTCACCCAGTCGCCAGGCGATTTGCCGGATAACGTGCTGGCGCAACTGGGTCTCCGGATCCAGCATGGCCTGCGCGCGTTCACTACCAAGGAACAAAAATCCCTGCGGGCGGTGGCTGATGGCTTCCGGCCTAACCCGGCGTTCGAGGCCCTGGCGGTGTTGACCGAGCTGGGTACGGGTGAGGCGCTGGTGGGGACGCTGCAGGAAAAAGGTACGCCCGAGGTGGTCCAGCGGGTGCTGGTAGCACCGCCGCAATCGCGGATCGGGCCGTTGACCGAAGCCGAGCGCGCGGCCTTGATTGCCAGCTCATCGCTGTTGGGACGCTACGACAAGCCGGTTGATCGTGAGTCGGCCTATGAAGTGCTGATGGCGCGTAAAGAGTTGGGACCGGAGGCGGGTGCTGCACCTGTCGCAGAAGAACCGAGCTTCACCGACAAGGCCGGGGCGTTCCTGGGAACCACCGCGGGCAAGGCCTTGAAGTCGGCGATGCAGCAGGCGGCGAATCAGATGGGCCGCCAGTTGGTGCGCGGGCTGTTGGGGTCTTTGCTTGGCGGTAGCAAGCGTAAGTAGCCAGCAAGGTCTATGCAATCGAACTGTGGGAGCGGTTTTCAGGTTTTGGGCTTGGCATGCGCGGCCAACCGCTCCAGCGCCGCGCGCAACTTCGGATCGGTAATCCCGTCCGCCGTGGCCTGGATCGTCTCGGCGGCATTCACCGACAAATCCATGGTATGCCCCACCGCGCCTTGCTGTACGGTCGGTGGCTGGACCTTGAACTGGATGCGCAGCAGGCTGGCAAATACATCAAACGCCTGTAGTTGGCGCTGCAAGCGTTTTTGCTGGTAGCGCAGGCGGGTCGCCCAATGCCCGTCGGTGACGATCAGCAGCAGCGTCCCTTCCCGCCACGACGCCACATGGCAGTGCTCGCGGGCCGCAGGTTGCAATTGGCTTTCCAGCAGGCGTTGCAGATGGCCCAGGCGTTGCGCATGGCCAAAGATGGCTTTTAAAGGCTTGGCTTCGCGCAGCAGCACGGCGGGAGCTCGGGCCGTAAGAGGGCGAAATGCCATGATCTAGACACCTTAGGTAACAGAGCCGCCATGGTAGCAGAAAGCGTGTGCGGCACCGTGGTCATTGCTTTGTGGACAGTTTATCCATTAAATCAATAAGTAACTTCTCGCTCGAATGGGTTGAAGTTCAGCAAAAAGCCCTTATTTTAAACAAGCCCTCCTGGAACGCTGTGTCTGCATCGTGGAACAACGCCACTTTCCTCACCCTCGTTTCCGGGTAGAATGCTCGTTCGCATGCGGCCGTGAGGGCTGCTCGGGCGACTTACGGGGCGCCCCTTCATCCCTAATGTGTGGAAGAACCTGCCGATATGTTTGCGCCTTTGTTAAAGAAACTTTTTGGAAGCAAGAATGAGCGCGAAGTCAAACGCATGCTCAAGACGGTGCAGCTGGTCAATGCCTTCGAAGAGCAGATGGTTGCTCTGTCGGATGAGCAATTGCGCGCCAAGACCGAAGAGTTCAAGGCCCGCATAGCCAAAGGTGAAACCCTCGACAAACTGCTGCCCGAAGCCTTTGCGGTCGCCCGCGAAGCCGGTAAGCGTGTCATGGGCATGCGTCACTTCGACGTGCAGTTGATCGGCGGCATGACCTTGCATGAAGGCATGATTGCCGAAATGCGTACCGGTGAAGGCAAGACCCTGGTGGCAACCCTGGGCGTTTACCTCAACGCACTGTCCGGCAAGGGCGTGCACGTTGTGACGGTGAACGATTACCTGGCCCGCCGGGACGCCAACTGGATGCGCCCGCTGTATGAATTCCTCGGCCTGACTGTCGGCGTCGTGACGCCGTTCCAGCCGCCGGAAGAGAAACGTGCCGCCTACGCTTGCGACATTACCTACGGCACCAACAACGAATTCGGTTTCGACTACCTGCGCGACAACATGGCGTTCAGCATGGAAGAAAAATTCCAGCGCGAACTCAACTTTGCCGTGATCGACGAAGTCGACTCCATCCTCATCGACGAAGCCCGTACCCCGCTGATCATCTCGGGCCAGGCCGAGGACAGCTCGCGCCTGTACACCGAGATCAACAAGCTGATCCCGCGCCTTGAGCAACATATCGAGGAAGTGGAAGGCGTGGTGACCAAAGAAGGTCATTACTCCATCGACGAGAAGACCCGCCAGGTCGAGCTCAACGAAGCCGGTCACCAGTTCGTCGAAGAGATGCTGACCCAGATCGGCCTGCTGGCCGAAGGCGAAAGCCTGTACTCGGCACACAACCTGGGCCTGTTGACCCACGTGTATGCCGGTCTGCGCGCCCACAAGCTGTTCCATCGCAACGTCGAATACATCGTCCAGGACGGCCAGGTCGTGCTGGTCGACGAACACACCGGCCGTACCATGCCCGGTCGTCGTTTGTCCGAAGGCCTGCACCAGGCCATCGAAGCCAAGGAAGTGCTCAACATCCAGGCCGAGAGCCAGACGTTGGCCTCGACCACCTTCCAGAACTACTTCCGCCTGTACAACAAGCTGTCCGGCATGACCGGTACCGCTGACACCGAAGCGTTCGAGTTCCATCAGATCTACGGTCTGTCGGTGATGGTTATCCCGCCGAACAAGCCGCTGGCGCGTAAAGACTTCAACGACCTGGTGTTTCTGACCGCCGAGGAGAAGTACGCTGCAATCGTTGCCGACATCAAGGAGTGCATGACCCACGGCCGTCCGGTCCTGGTGGGTACTGCAACCATCGAAACTTCCGAGCACATGTCCAACCTGCTCAACAAGGAAGGCATCGAGCACAAGGTCCTCAACGCCAAGTTCCACGAAAAAGAAGCCGAGATCATTGCCCAGGCTGGTCGCCCTGGCGCACTGACCATCGCTACCAACATGGCCGGTCGTGGTACAGACATCCTGTTGGGCGGCAACTGGGAAGTGGAAGTGGCTTCCCTGGACAACCCGACGCCTGAGCAGATCGCCCAGATCAAGGCTGACTGGCAGAAGCGCCACCAGGCCGTGCTGGAATCCGGTGGTTTGCAGGTGATCGCGTCCGAGCGTCACGAATCGCGCCGTATCGACAACCAGTTGCGTGGTCGTGCCGGTCGCCAGGGTGATGCTGGTTCCAGCCGTTTCTACCTGTCCCTGGAAGACAGCCTGATGCGTATCTTCGCCTCTGACCGGGTGAAGAACTTCATGAAGGCTCTGGGCATGCAGTCCGGTGAGGCGATCGAGCACCGTATGGTGACCAACGCCATCGAAAAGGCCCAGCGCAAGGTCGAAGGCCGCAACTTCGACATTCGTAAGCAACTGCTGGAGTTCGATGACGTCAACAACGAACAGCGTAAAGTGATCTATCACATGCGTAACACGTTGCTGGCCGCCGACAACATTGGCGAAACCATTGCCGACTTCCGCCAGGACGTGCTCAACGCCACCGTCAGCGCGCATATCCCGCCACAATCCCTGCCTGAACAGTGGGATGTTGCCGGCCTGGAAGCTGCGCTGAAGAGTGATTTCGGGGTCGATCTGCCGGTCCAGCAATGGCTCGACGAAGACGACCACCTGTACGAAGAAACCCTGCGCGAAAAACTGATGGCCGAACTGCTGGCCGCGTACAACGAGAAAGAAGAGCAAGCCAGTGCCGAAGCGCTGCGCACCTTCGAGAAACAAATCGTCTTGCGCGTGCTGGATGACCTGTGGAAAGACCATCTGTCGACCATGGACCACCTGCGCCACGGTATCCACCTGCGTGGCTACGCCCAGAAGAATCCGAAGCAGGAGTACAAGCGCGAGTCGTTCACGTTGTTCTCCGAGTTGCTGGATTCGATCAAGCGCGATTCGATTCGTGTGCTGTCTCACGTTCAGGTGCGTCGCGAAGACCCGATCGAAGAAGAAGCCCGCCTGCGCCAGGAAGCCGAAGCCCTGGCCGCGCGCATGCAGTTCCAGCATGACGAAGCACCGGGCCTTGAGTCGCCAGAGGTGCTGGGTGAAGAGGTCGATGTGGCCCTGGCCCAGGCTCCCGTGCGCAACGAGCAGAAGCTGGGTCGCAACGAGCCATGCTGGTGCGGTTCGGGCAAGAAGTTCAAACACTGCCATGGCGAAATCAACTAAGATTTTTGCCTGACGCTGCAATACCCCGCGCCGCGACCGGCATCAGCCGTCGCGGCGTTTTGCCATTTATTCACCGTCGACGACGACGGTGCAGACATCACATCGTTAAGGAGCGCATTCATGGCTGTTGGTCTTGGTCCTTTGCCCACGTTGCACCCGGTTGCCGGTTTTGAACTCGGTATCGCTTCGGCCGGCATCAAGCGCCCCGGGCGCAAGGATGTGGTGGTGATGCGTTGTGCCGAAGGCTCGACCATCGCAGGCGTGTTCACCCTGAATGCGTTTTGCGCAGCCCCCGTGATCCTCGCCAAGCAACGTGTCGAAGGCCCGGTGCGCTACCTGCTGACCAACACCGGCAATGCCAACGCCGGTACCGGCGAGCCTGGCCTGGCCGCTGCCGCGCGTACTTGCGCCAAGCTGGCGGAGTTGACCGGTGTGGACGCCAGCCAGGTGCTGCCGTATTCCACCGGGGTGATCGGCGAGCCGTTGCCCGTGGAAAAAATCGAAGGTGCCCTGCAAGCGGCGCTGGACGACTTGTCCGTGGATAACTGGGCAGCCGCGGCCACCGGGATCATGACCACCGACACCTTGCCCAAAGGCGCCAGCCGCCAGTTCGAACATGACGGCGTGACCGTCACCGTGACCGGTATCAGCAAAGGCGCGGGCATGATCCGCCCGAACATGGCAACCATGCTTGGCTACATCGCCACCGACGCCAAAGTCTCCCGCGATGTGCTGCAAAACCTGATGCTCGATGGCGCCAACAAGTCGTTCAACCGCATCACCATCGACGGCGATACTTCGACCAACGACTGCTGCATGTTGATTGCCACCGGTAAAGCCAACCTGCCGGAAATCACCTCCTCCAACGGCCCGCTGTTCGCGGCGTTGAAGCAGGTGGTGTTTGAAGTGTGCATGGAAGTGGCCCAGGCCATCGTGCGCGACGGCGAAGGCGCGACCAAGTTCGTCACCGTGCAAGTCAATGGCGGCGGTAATCACCAGGAATGCCTGGATGTCGGCTACACCGTGGCCCACTCGCCACTGATCAAGACCGCGCTGTTTGCGTCCGACCCGAACTGGGGCCGCATCCTCGCAGCGGTGGGTCGTGCCGGCGTGCCGAACCTGGACGTGAGCAAGATCGACGTGTTCCTCGGTGAGGTGTGCATCGCCAGCCGTGGTGCGCGCGCCGAAACCTACACCGAAGCCCAGGGCTCGGCGGTGATGCAGCAGGAGGAAATCACCATCCGTATCGAACTGGGGCGCGGTGAGTGCAGCGAAACCATCTGGACCACCGACCTGTCCCACGAATACGTGAAGATCAACGCCGAATACCGTACTTGATACCTGTCCGGGGCATTGGCAATGCCCCGCCAGGCGTAGGCTTAGAGGACGTAATACCGTGAAACGAGTTCATGTAGCAGCCGCAGTCATTCGCGGTACCGATGGCCGGATTCTGCTGGCGCGTCGTGCAGACACCCAGCACCAGGGCGGCCTCTGGGAGTTTCCTGGCGGCAAGGTGGAGGCCGATGAATCGGTTGTCACGGCACTGGGCCGAGAGCTGCAGGAAGAGCTGGGCATCCAGGTCACCACGGCCCGCCCGTTGATCAAGGTGCAACATGATTACCCGGACAAGCAGGTGTTGCTGGATGTCTGGGAAGTCTCGGGGTTTACCGGCGAGCCCCATGGCGTCGAAGGCCAGCCCCTTGAATGGGTGGCACCACGGGACTTGCTCAGCTACGAATTTCCGGCAGCCAATGCACCTATTGTTGCCGCAGCCCGTTTGCCCGCCGACTACCTGATCACCCCAGGCGAGTTGGAAACCCCGGTGTTGTTGCGCGGTATCCAGAAGGCCATTGCCGGTGGCATCAAGTTGGTCCAACTGCGTGCGCCCAACGGTTACGACCCCAAGTATCGTGACCTGGCGGTGGATGCCGTGGGTTTGTGTGCCGGCAAGGCGCAACTGATGATCAAGGGGCCGTTTGAGTGGTTGGGCGACTTTCCTTCTGCCGGCTGGCACATGACGTCGGCGCAACTGCGCAAGTACGCCAGCAAAGGTCGGCCGCTGCCCAAGGATCGTTGGTTGGCTGCGTCTTGCCACAATGCCGAGGAGTTGGCATTGGCAGAGTTGATGGACGTGGATTTTGTCACCCTGTCACCGGTGCAGCCGACCCAGACTCATCCTGATGCTCAACCATTGGGTTGGGAAGAGGCCGCGCAGTTGATCAAGGGCTTCAGCAAGCCGGTGTTTCTGTTGGGTGGGGTTGGGCCTGCCGAGCGGGAGAAGGCTTGGGAGAGCGGGGCGCAAGGTGTTGCGGGAATTCGGGCGTTCTGGCCTGAGGTTTGAGTTGTCAGTGATGGCCTCATCGCGAGCAAGCCCGCTCCCACATTTTGATCTGTGAACACATTCAAATGTAGGAGCGGGCTTGCCCGCGATGAGGCCCTGTCAGGCAATACAAATCCCAGCAGAATCTCAGTGCGGCTTCGCCGCCGCCTGCCACAAAATCTCGGCAACGCCCTGGCGCCTGGCAATCACCCTGGCCGCCACAAACAGCAAGTCCGACAGCCGATTGATATAGGCCAGACCCACCCCCTCCAACGGCTCCAGCGCATTCAATTGCTGGCACCGCCGCTCGGCGCTGCGGGCCAGGCTGCGGCATACATGGGCCTGGGCAATCAGCGCTGAACCGCCGGGCAGGATGAAGTTCTCCAGCGGCCCGACTTCTTCATTCCAGCGATCAATCGCCGCTTCCAGCCGATCCACCTCGCCCGCATTCAGCGCCTTGTAGACCGGCATTGCCAGCTCTCCGCCCAGGTCAAACAGTCGATGCTGGCACGGAGTCAGGACCTCAATCACATCCTTGAGCGCTGGATGTTGCCCGCTCTGTTCTTCAAGGCCGGCCAACAGCAGGCCCAATTGGCTGTTGAGGCTGTCCACTTCGCCGATCGCTTCCACCCGCGGATGATCCTTGGGCACGCGGCGCCCGTCGCCCAGGCCGGTTTCGCCCTTGTCGCCGGTACGGGTATAAATTTTCGACAGGCGAAAGCCCATGGTCAGTGCTCCAGTTGAGTCAGTTCGTGGGGGGCAAGCTGGCTCCCAGCCAGCGGCAGGCGCAAGGTGAAACAGGTGCCTTGGCCCAGGGTGGAGTGAACCTCCATCTGGCCCTTGTGATTGTTGGTGATGATGAAATATGAGACTGACAAACCCAACCCCGTGCCCTGGCCGATTTCCTTGGTGGTGAAGAAGGGCTCGAAGGTGCGTTTGCGCACGTTCTCGCTCATGCCGATGCCATTGTCCTCCACCTGGATCTCGGCCCAGGGTGGGTTGAGTCGGGTGCGCAGGGTGATGCGCCCGGGCTCGCTGTCGTCTTCGCGCAGGTGGATGGCCTGGGCGGCGTTTTTCAGCAGGTTGAGCAGCACCTGTTCCAGCTCGTTGGCGGTGCCCGGCACCGGGCCCAGCAGTGGGTCGAACTGGCGAATGATCGCTTGGCCCTTGAAGTCGAAGCCGATGGCCAGGTCGAAATCGTTACCGGCGATCTCCACGGCCTGGTCGATCAGGGCTGGCAGGTCACAAGGCGCCATCTGGCGGTTGCTGCGGCGGCTGAAACTGAGCATATGGGTGACGATTTTCGCCGCGCGGGCGCCGGCTTGCTGGATGCCGTCGAGCAGTTGCGGGACTTCGCGGCTTTGCAGGTAACGGTTGACCGTATCCAGTTCGACACCCAGTTGTTCGGCGTGCTCCAGGTTTTTCGGCAAATCCGGCGACAATCGCCGACGAATGTTCTGCACGTTGTGCAGGATCGCTCCCAGCGGGTTGTTGATTTCGTGAGCCATGCCGGCGGCCAGTCCGCCAACAGAGAGCATTTTCTCCGACTGCACCATCATTTCTTCAAGTGACAGGCGCTGGGTAATGTCGTCGATACGGATCACCACCCCGCGCCCGGCGCCACCCATCAGCGGGTAAAAGGTCAGGGCGTAGTGCTTGGGTTCGTCGTCCTTGATCCAGGTAACGCGCTCGATGCGTTCTACCGTGTGCTGCTCCACCGTGGCCTTGAGCTGGGGCAGGTAGGGCTTGAGGGGTTCGAAGGCGAGGAAGATCGGCTGGTTCAGGGCTTCACCCAGGCGCGTACCGGACAGGGCGCTGGCTTCCTGGTTCCATTGCGTGACGTAGAGCTGTTCGTCCAGTGCGATCAGGGCGGAGGGCATGGAGTCGATGATGCTGTTGAGATAATTCTGGAAACCAGTGAGTTTTTTCTCGATCTTGCTGCGCACCTGGACTTCCAGTTCCAGCTTGCGGTTGGTATGCCGTGTCTCTTCGGCCAGGCCCTGGGCCTGATCATAGGCGGCCTGGGAGTCATCCCGCGCGCGCTTGAGTTGATGCTCGCGGGCTTCAATGCGCGACAGCATGGTATTGAACGCTTCAGCCAGGCTGCCGATTTCGTCATGGTTGCCGCGACCGGCCCGCAGGGCGTAGTTCTCTTCGCGCGTCACTTGGCGCGACAATTCTTCCAGCTCATGGATGGGCCGGGTAATCAGGCGCTTGATCTGCCGGGCGATGATCATCCACAGCAATACGCTGAAAATCAGGATGCCCAGGCTGGCAGTCAGGGTGCCCGTATAAAAGGCGACTGGCAGCTCGCTGCTGGCCACCAGCAGCAAATGCCCCGAGGGCAGGCCGGGGCGGGGCAGGGTGATGACTTGATTGCTGCGAAACTCGGTGACGCGCCAGGCTTCGATATCGCGATAGTGCGCTGGCAGTTGCAGGCGATCGCCCTGTTGCAACTGCGCCAGGCGACTGCCTTCGCCGTCATACAGGGCCGCCGCCCGCAGTGGCGAATAGCTGGTCAGCTCATTGAGCAGGGCATCGGCTTTGGCGGGAGAGTCCAGGGCTTGCGCGGCGAGTGCCGGGTTGGAGACCAGCCGGCCAATCGCCTGCAAGGCTTGCGGGGCCATGCTTTCCTGGGAGATCCAGTAGGCGGCGCTGATAAAGGTGAGGTTGGCCACCAGCAGCACGGTGGTCAGCAGTACCAGCAGGGCCGCCAGCAGTTTCTGCCCAACGGGGAGATTTTCGAGACGCTGGCGCAGTGGCATCAGGTTGTTCGCAGGCAAGGATCAAGTTGGCAGGGTAGCGCGTGCCTCAGTCGCTGGGCAATCCGCGTGCATCCAGGTAGTCGGCCAGGCGCACATGCAGTTGTTGCAGGTGCGGCAGGCTCAGGCGATGGCGCAAGGCCGCCTGGCAGGCATGGCCGAGCAGATAGCTGATCTCGGTCCGCCGGCCGTTGGCCACATCCTGGTACATCGACGAGAAGTTGGCCGCGGTCGCCTGGATCACTCGCTCTACTTCAACCTGTAGATCTTGCGCCGCTGCGGGCTGGCCGCAGCACTCCAGCAGCTCGGCGAGCTCGGCACACAAGGTTGCTACCTCGCATTGATGCTCCTGCAGCCCGCCATTACGGCATTGATAGAGCACGGTCAGTGGGTTGATCGCACAGTTGAGTGCCAGTTTTCGCCAGAGGCGGGTAAGGATGTCGGTGCTCCACTGGTGGGGAATGCCCGCTGCGTCTAAATCGTCTAGCCATAGCGGTGCGGTGGGGTGGCTGGCGTCACCCAGCCAGGTAAAACCATGACCGGCGAATACCACGCGCCAATCGCTTTCGCGAAATGCGCCCTCGGTGCTGGAGGCAAAGATGCAGCGTGCCTGGGGCAGTTGCGTGGCGACCGCGTCCTGACTGCCCAGGCCGTTCTGCAGCAGGATCACTTCCGCGTTGGGTGTCAGGCGTCGGGCCAGCTGTGCGACGGCGTCAGGTGCGTCGTAGGCTTTACACGCGACCAGCAGGCGATCAATGGGCTCTGGGCTGTCGGCTGTTTGTGCCATGACCGGATACGTGCGGGCCAGGCCCTGCTCGACCAGGGTCAGCCCCAGCGATGCCTGATAGTGGGCCAAGCGCTCCTTGTCACGCAGGATCAGTTGCACCGGCAGGCCTGCACGCGCCAGGCGTGTGGCCCACAAGGTGCCAAGACTGCCTGCACCGAGGACATGCCAAGTGGTGGACATCAATTTTGCTCCATAAGCCGTTGGGTGAGCCGTTATAATGCCCGGGAATTTTACCCGCAAGCCGGGTGCGCTCCATCTTTACTGAGCCGTGCCCCTTTTTTACTGGAGAAACTACATGCCGTCGTTCGACGTGGTATCTGAACTGGACAAGCACGAAGTCACCAACGCCGTCGAGAACGCCGTCAAGGAGCTGGACCGTCGTTATGACTTGAAAGGCAAGGGCAGCTTCGAGTTCAAGGAAAAAGAGCTGACGGTCAACCTGACCGCTGAAGCCGATTTCCAGTTGGAAGCGATGATCGAGATCCTCAAGCTGGCCCTGGTCAAGCGCAAGATCGATGCGCAGTGCCTTGAAGTCAAGGATGCCTACGCGTCGGGCAAGTTGATGAAGCAGGAAGCCGTGCTCAAGGAAGGCATCGACAAAGAGCTGGCAAAGAAAATCGTCGCTCACGTCAAGGACGCCAAGCTCAAGGTCCAGGCGGCGATCCAGGGCGAGCAGGTGCGCATCACCGGCAAGAAGCGCGACGACTTGCAGGACGCGATTGCCGCCCTGCGCGCCAAAACCTTCGATATGCCGCTGCAGTTCAATAACTTCCGCGACTGATCCGGTTTTGGGGAACCCGTGGGGCTTTTCGACGTCCCAGGCCCCAGAACTTGCAGAAACGATTGAGCCCTACGGGGCTCAATTGCTGTGGCGACCTTTATAGGCAGTGGTAAACAGGAGAATCTAGATGGACTTGAATGCTGAAATGGATCAATTGATCAAGGCTTCCCAAGCCTGGGTCCCGATGATCATGGAATACGGCAGCCGGGTATTGCTGGCGGTGCTGACCCTGGCCATTGGCTGGTGGCTGATCAATAAACTGACCCACAAGGTAGGGCGCCTGCTGGCCCAGCGCAATGCCGACCTGGCGTTGCAGGGCTTTGTGACCAGCCTTGCGAACATCGTGCTCAAGGTGATGCTGATCGTCAGCGTGGCCTCGATGATCGGTGTCGAAACCACCTCGTTTGTCGCGGCGATTGGTGCTGCAACCCTGGCCATTGGCCTGGCGTTGCAAGGCAGCCTGGCCAACTTTGCCGGTGGCGTGCTGATCCTGCTGTTCCGTCCGTTCCGTATCGGTGACTGGATCGAAGCCCAGGGGACCTCGGGGACTGTCGACAGCATCCAGATCTTCCACACGGTGATCCGTACCGGTGACAACAAGACGGTCATCGTGCCTAACGGCATCTTGTCCAACGGCATTATCACCAACACCAACCGCCAGCCGACCCGCAAGGTGGTGTTTGACGTGGGTGTGGATTATGAAGCCGACCTGCAAAAAGCCCGTGAAGTGTTGTTGGAGCTGGCCAAGGACCCACGGGTTCTGGCGGACCCAGAGCCTGTCGCAGTGATTTCGACCTTGGGTGACAGTTCGATCACGGTTTCCCTGCGTGTATGGACCAAGACGGCGGATTATTGGGACGTGCTGTTCATGTTCAATGAACTGGCGCGGGATCGGTTGAAGGCGGCCGGGATTGATATTCCATTCCCGCAGCGTGTTATTCGCGTGATGCAGGAAGCGCCTGCCAAGTAATAACGAGGTAAGGATCGAACTTGGCTTAATGGTCAAGTTTTATCAAGCCATTGAACTCGATAGCTAGCTTGCTAGTTGTCGGGTTTGCAGTAATAAAAGCGTAATAAAAAAGCCGCGCACTGGTTAACAGTGAGCGGCTTTTTCATATAAGGGCCGAAGCCCTGGATCATCGTTGCAATCTAACGGCGGATTACAAGATGTTCAGCGGGTATTGCGCGATCAGACGCAGCTCATCGATCGACGGCGAGCCGTAGTACACACCATCACCGGAACGGTAGGTGGCTTGACGCAAGCGCAGGCTCAAGTCTTTGGCCGGACCTTCCTGGATGACGTACTTGGCTTCCAGGTCGCGTTCCCATTCTTTACCGTTGTTGGTGGTGGCGGTATTGGCGCCGCTACCGGTGACATAACGAGCCATGAAGCTCAGGCCTGGAATGCCGAAGGTGGCCATGTTGATGTCATAACGCGCCTGGTACGACTTCTCGCCTTCGGCGTTGAAGTCGGAACGGGCGATGGAGTTGGCCAGGAATACTGTGCCGCCGCCGTCTACGCCGTAGCCATAATCACCGTCACCGGTAACCTTTTGTGCGGCCAGGGTGAAGGTGTGTGCACCGATAGTGTAGGCACCCTGCAAGCTGAAGGCGCGGTTGTCGAGCTTGGTGCTGCCGTCCTTGTAGGCACGTTGCTTGCCTTCGCCATCGCTCTTGGTGTCGTAGATGTTGAAGTCGAGAGCAAAGGATTGATCCTCGCTCAAGGCGTGGGTCCAGTTGATGTTGTTGTAGATCTTACGGAAGAAGTCTTCTGTTTTTGCGTAGTAGAGGCTAGCGGTCAGCTCTGGGGTGAAGGAGTAGACGCCACCGGCAAAGTCGGTTTTCGTCAGGCCCAGGCTGTCATGGTAAGTCTGGCTTTGTGAAACGCTCGACGTGAAGTGACCGCCTTCTAGTTTCAGGCCCTTGATCTCGTTGCTGGTCAGCGAGATGCCTTGTGGTAGTTCAGGCAGCAGGCGGCTGTCATCGGAAGCGAATACAGGCGCAGTGGTGTATTGATCGCCGACTTTCAAGACGGTATCGGAGATACGGAACTTGATGGCACCGCCGCCCTTGGAGTACTGGTCCTGGGAGCGACCATCCGAACCCTGAGGAAACAGGCCGGTCCCCGCACGGCCTTTGCCACTGTCGAGCTTGACGCCCAGCAGGCCGATCACGTCAAAACCAACACCAACGGTGCCCTGGGTGTAGCCCGACTCAAACAGGGCGTTGAAGCCCAGGCCGGTTTCTTCGGCGCGACTTTTACGTTTGCCGTTGACGGTCTCGTAGCCGTCCAGTGGCTCGTTGCGGAAGTCCCGGCTGAAGTACAGGGCGCGAGTGTTGACGCCGAAAGTGCTGTCTTCGATAAGTCCCTTGGACTCGTCCTGAGAGGACGCCATTGCGAACTGCGAGGTGCCTGCTGAAACAGCGAGGGCGATCATGCTCCACTTCATCACGCGCATCGTGATTTGCTCCTTTGGTTTTAGGAAGAGTACTGCCGTCCCACCTGTATTTTTGTCTGGGAGGCTCTTTCTTTTTTGTGACAGCGCAAACTTATAGCACGCTGGCAATAATTGGCGATACGTGCACATCTATCCTTTCAGCTTCTTTACGAGGCTGTCGTAAATTGCTAGATCCGTGTCGCAAATCTACAGTCTGTTTGTCACCAGACTGACAACTTCAATACTGTTTTTAATACCCTGGGCAAGGGTGGAAAGTACCCCTGTTCAAAGTTTTAAAACTTCCTTTTTTTGTATTGATTCACTGTTCTTTTTATCGTGAAACACTGCCTTCCTGGCAGGTGTCGTTGTCGACGTTATGGGAGTGAATGCAACAAGCGTGCACAAACTGCCAGGCGAATGTCATTTTTTCGTGAAAAATGTGGTGGGTCTGTGAAAACCGCATAACCACGGGGCTTTTCCGTAGTTTTTTTTGGAATTCATGGCCCGGGTTGTGCGGGATTTCGAACGAGTAAAAGTGTGTTCCTGTCAGAAATGTTACCGGTTCACCCTTCGGTGTGAGTAATCGGCGGATAGCCCTTGTCCGATGTGGGGCATAAAAGACCCATTTTGGTGCGTCGGCGCCCGGCGGTGTGATGGCCTGTCGGTGTCGCGCCGATTGCCCCGTGAAGCAGCCGCCATTCGCAGGTATGCTGGGCGCCTGAAACTGACTAGCCGAACGGAGTGACTGCGGTGTTCGCCTTGGATCCACGTCTGCAAAACGACACTTTGCCTATCGGGGACTTCCCCCTGTGCCGGCTGCTGCTGTCCAACGACTCTAACTACCCCTGGCTTATCCTGGTGCCGCGCATTGCCGGCATCAGCGAAGTGTTCCAGCTTGATGCGGATGACCAGTCCCGGTTGTGGCGCGAAACCACCACATTGGCGCAGTTGCTCAATGACGGGTTCGGCGCCGATAAAATGAACATTGGCGCCCTGGGCAACGTAGTCAGCCAGTTGCACGTGCACGTGATTGTGCGCAAGCGCGACGATGTGGCCTGGCCTGCCCCTGTCTGGGGCAAGCACCCGGCGTTGCCTTATACCGACGATCAGGTAGCGGTGATTCGTACCCGCCTGCGTGAACTGTTGCCGCCCGACTTCATTTTTACCCAGGACTGAACCATGGACTTGCAAGATCGTGTGACGGACCTTGAGAGCCGCCTGGCTTTCCAGGACGACACCATCGAGACATTGAATGACATTCTGGTCGCCCAGCAGCGGGCGGTAGAGCGCCTGCAGTTGCAGATGACGGCCTTGCTCAAGCGTCAGGAAGAGATGGGTGGGCAGTTCGAATCCTCCGAGGAAGAAGCACCACCGCCTCATTATTGAGTGTGCTGTAAAGCGCCGGGCAATAAAAAACCGCGATGCAGTATCAACTGCATCGCGGTTTTTTTTGTACCTGGTCTGGGGTCAGCGACGCGGCAGGGCCGCGATCACGTCTTCAGCTTGCAGGCCTTTGTCACGGTTCATGACGGAGAATTCCACGCGCTGGCCTTCTACCAGGACGCGATGGCCTTCGCCGCGAATGGCCCGGAAGTGGACGAAGATATCGTCGCCCGAGTCCCGGGAAATAAAGCCGAAGCCTTTGGAGGTATTGAACCACTTGACGGTCCCGGTATCCCGGTTGGTCATGTCGTAGTTTTGCGAGGTGGCCGGAGTAGACGAACGGTAGAAGCTGATAGCCAGGTGAAGAACAATAGCGACCAGGGCAATCACCAGGCTGAGCAGGATGGCCGGATGGCCGCCGACTTCAGGCATGGGGGCCAGGAGGGTGAGGGTTTGTACGACGACAGTCAGCACCAGCAATGCGCTGACCAGGTTTTGCAGTTGATGGCGTGTGCCTTTGTTCCAGTAGGGAATGACTGGCGCCAGCGTCAGGTTGAGAAGGCCGAACAGAGCCAGGTACAGCGCGTCGTGTTGTTGCAGGTACGGCAGGCTTTCTGGTTGCAGGCTCGGGATAAAGGACAGCAGCAACGCTGCAGCGCCCGTTAGCAGGTGGACGATTTTCAACATTTTGATTAACTCACGTTAAGACGGATCACAAGGAAGAGCTGACTGGCACGGTTCGCTTCTGAACAATGGGAGGCGTTGGGCACGTGCGCGGGTATTCAGCCTATGCCGCTTGCCGCAGGAAATAGCGGTGGCGACACGCTGCCTATTTAACAGCAAAGCCTGTGCCTTCTCAAATCAAGCGTTTCAAGGCGTTGCGAAGATCATGGCATTTCTGCGCTAAACCCTTGTCCTAGACAGGTGCGGCTGTTTTTCGCCGCGCCAGGCCTTGTCGCGCGCGCTGCCAGGGGGCGATTTGCCGCAGGCCGCCTGTGGCGCCAGGGCTGCGCAAGGCGAGCACTCTTGCTAGAGTGGGTAAGCACCTGATCAATGAATTTTCATCAATTGAAGGGAATAAACATGGCAATCGATATCGGTATCAGCGAAGAAGATCGTAAATCCATTGTTGACGGACTTTCACGGCTGCTTTCAGATACCTATGTACTTTATCTGAAAACCCATAACTTTCATTGGAACGTCACGGGGCCGCAGTTTCGTACATTGCACTTGATGTTTGAAGAGCAATATAACGAACTGGCGCTGGCAGTTGACTCCATTGCCGAACGTATTCGAGCCCTGGGTTTTCCTGCCCCGGGTGCCTACTCTATCTATGCCCGTCTGTCTTCTATCAAGGAAGAGGAAGGCGTACCCAGTGCTGAAAACATGATCAAGCAACTTGTCGATGGGCAGGAAGCTGTTACCCGCACGGCACGCGGAATCTTCCCGTTGCTCGATAAAGTCAGTGATGAGCCGACGGCGGACTTGCTGACCCAGCGCATGCAGATTCACGAAAAAACTGCGTGGATGCTGCGCTCACTGCTCGAAAGCAAGTAAATGTCGCGAGCCAGTGGCGCCAGGCAGGCGTCACTGGCTTCACCTGATTCCTTCCGGTTACATACGTTGGCTTGTCCTACGAACAGTGACTCTCTGTCTTCTGGCTGCACTTGCCTGCTTGCTGTTTTATAGGCTCAACGGCCAATAACAGCCGTTTGTTCAAGAGCCGTTTGGCAAGGGAGTGTCAAGTGTATGTCGCGTAGTATGGGTAAAGGTGCGCTGGAAACTTCCGGCTTCTACAAGATAAAGATCGATCCCTTCGTCAAAGGATTCGATATGGCGTTGGCGCGGCCATTGTCGCGTTCGGTCCGGTTGAATGGTTTTTCGACATGCCTGCGGCTTGAAGAAGTCTATTGGAACATTCTGGGTGAAATAGCCAGGATCAATACGTGTTCGGTCAGTGCGCTGTTGTCTTACGTGGATCGCGAAGTGCATTTGCGTTATGGCGGGGTGAAGAATTTCAGCGGCCTGGTCAGGGTGGTGTGCGTGGTTCATGCGTTGAAAGGGCAGGCGGCAACGGCACATCAGGCCGGCCTTGTGTAGCCGGGGCGCCCTGGGTTGGAGGGGCGCGGGTGTCTCTATAGAGTGCGCTGTACGTTGCCACGGCTGCACAGCCTCGATTTAACGGATATAATCTCGCCCTTTGCTGCGCATACCGGCTGGTACGGGGCGCAGCGCAGCAGTGACGTGATCGCCGAGACATCCCATGCCCATGTACGATTATCAATGCGCTTCCTGTGGTCATCAGTTGGAAGCCATTCAAAAGATCAGCGACGCGCCGTTGGTCGATTGCCCTGCTTGCCGGGCACCCGAGCTGAAAAAGATGTTGTCCATGCCAGGCTTTCGCCTGAGCGGTAGCGGCTGGTACGAGACCGACTTCAAGACCGGCTCGAAGAAGAACCTGGCCGGCGGCGACAAAGCAGACTGAGTTGAACTCTACGCGCGAGCTCCTGCATTATCCGTGGCCTGACTTACAAGGTGCGGTGATCGAGCAGGCACTCCACCGAATTTCGAATTACGAGAAGTGAAACCACTACCATGATGCGCAGCCACTATTGCGGCCAACTGAACGAGACCCTGGAAGGTCAGGAAATTACCCTTTGCGGATGGGTTCACCGTCGTCGCGACCATGGCGGGGTGATTTTCCTCGATATCCGTGATCGTGACGGTCTGGCCCAAGTGGTATTCGACCCGGATCGTGCCGAGAGCTTCGCCGCCGCCGATCGCGTGCGCAGCGAGTACGTGGTGAAAATCACCGGTAAGGTTCGCCTGCGTCCGGCCGGTGCCACCAACGCCAACATGGCGTCGGGCATGATCGAAGTCCTGGGCTACGAGCTGGAAGTGCTGAACGAGTCGGAAACCCCGCCGTTCCCACTCAACGAGTTCTCCGACGTTGGCGAAGAAACCCGCCTGCGTTATCGCTTCCTCGACCTGCGTCGCCCGGAAATGGCCGAGAAGCTGCGTCTGCGTTCGCGCATGACCACCAGCATCCGTCGTTTCCTCGACGAGAACGGCTTCCTCGACGTAGAAACGCCGATCCTGACCCGTGCTACGCCAGAAGGCGCGCGTGACTACCTGGTGCCAAGCCGTACCCACGCCGGTAGCTTCTTTGCCCTGCCGCAATCGCCGCAGCTGTTCAAGCAACTGCTGATGGTCGCCGGTTTTGACCGTTACTATCAGATCGCCAAGTGCTTCCGTGACGAAGACCTGCGCGCCGACCGCCAGCCGGAATTCACCCAGATCGACATCGAGACCAGCTTCCTCGATGAAAAAGAGATCATGGGCCTGACCGAAGAAATGATCCGCAACCTGTTCAAGGAAGTGCTGGGCCTGGAATTCGGCGAGTTCCCGCACATGACCTTCGAAGAGGCCATGCGCCGCTACGGTTCCGACAAGCCAGACCTGCGTAACCCGCTGGAACTGGTCGACGTTGCCGACCAGCTCACGGAAGTCGACTTCAAGGTGTTCAGCGGCCCGGCCAACGACCCGAAATGCCGCATCGCCGCACTGCGTGTGCCAGGCGGGGCGAGCATGCCGCGCAAGCAGATCGACGACTACACCAAGTTCGTCGGCATCTACGGCGCCAAGGGCCTGGCTTACATCAAGGTCAACGAGCGCGCGAATGGCGTTGATGGTCTGCAATCGCCGATCGTCAAGAACATCCCTGAGGACAAGCTCAATGTGATCCTCGATCGCGTGGGTGCAGTTGACGGCGATATCGTGTTCTTCGGTGCCGACAAGGCCAAGATCGTCAGTGAGGCCTTGGGCGCATTGCGCATCAAGCTCGGTCACGACTTGAAACTGCTGACGTGTGAGTGGGCGCCGATGTGGGTCGTCGACTTCCCGATGTTCGAAGAGAACGACGACGGTAGCTTCAGCGCCTTGCACCACCCGTTCACCGCGCCCAAGTGCACGCCGCAAGAGCTGGAAGCCAACCCGGCTGGCGCTCTGTCCCGTGCCTACGACATGGTGCTCAACGGCACTGAGCTGGGTGGCGGTTCGATCCGTATCCACCGCAAAGAAATGCAACAGTCGGTCTTCCGCCTGCTGGGTATCAACGAAGCGGAACAGGAAGAGAAATTCGGCTTCCTGCTCGATGCCCTGAAATATGGCGCTCCACCCCACGGTGGCCTGGCCTTCGGCCTTGACCGCCTGGTGATGCTGATGACCGGCGCGCAGTCGATCCGTGAAGTGATTGCCTTCCCGAAAACCCAGAGTGCTGCGGACGTCATGACCCAGGCTCCAGGTGTGGTGGATGCCAAGGCACTGCGCGAGCTGCACATCCGTCTGCGCGAGGCGCCGAAGGCTGAGTAAGGCTGCGGCGTGAAAGCGCGATAAGGTTGTACGCAGTCAAAAAGGCGCATCTTCGGATGCGCCTTTGCGTTTAAAAGAGGGAAATCCCGCCTGGGGCGGGATTGAAAGGTTTCTAGAGAATTTCGGAGTTGTGTTATGGCTGGCCATTCCAAGTGGGCGAACATCAAGCACCGCAAAGAGCGTCAGGATGCCAAGAAAGGCAAGATCTTCACCAAGTGGATTCGCGAACTGACCGTCGCTGCCCGCCAGGGCGGCGGTGATCCAGGCTCCAACCCACGCCTGCGCCTGGCGCTGGACAAGGCCCTGGGCGCCAACATGAGCCGCGACATCATCGATCGCGCCGTGGCCCGTGGTGCCGGTGCGGCCGATACCGATGACATGGTCGAGCTGACCTACGAAGGCTACGGCCCGGGCGGCGTCGCGGTGATGGTCGAGTGCATGACCGACAACCGCAACCGCACCGCGGCGGCTGTGCGCCATGCGTTCAGCAAGTGTGGCGGCAACCTGGGTACGGATGGTTCGGTAGCCTATCTGTTCGAGCGCAAGGGGCAGATTACCTTTGCGCCGGGTACGGATGAAGACGCGCTGATGGAAGCCGCGATGGAGGCGGATGCCGACGACGTGGTGACCAACGAAGACGGTTCCATCGACGTATTCACCTCGTTCGCTGGTTTCTATGCGGTGCGTAATGCCTTGGAAGCCGCAGGCTTCAAAGGCACCGACGCGGAAATCGTCATGCTGCCGACCACCAGCGCCGAGCTGGACCTGGATGGTGCACAGAAAGTGCTGAAGATGCTGGATATGCTTGAAGACCTGGATGATGTACAGAACGTCTACTCCAACGCCGACATCCCGGAATCCGTCGCCGAACAGCTAACTTAAGCGCGATGAAAATCTAATGTGGGAGCTGGCTTGCCTGCGATAGCGGTTTATCAGATACAGAATTTCTGACTGAAACACCGCTATCGCGGGCAAGCCCGCTCCCACATTGGATCTATATGTACCCATAAACCTGCAGGCGTTATGACTTTAATCCTAGGTATCGACCCCGGTTCGCGCATCACCGGCTTTGGCGTGGTGCAGCACACTCCGCGTGGCTGCATCTACGTCGCCTCGGGGTGTATCCGTACCGGCGCCGGCGAGTTGGCCGAGCGCTTGCAGATCGTCTATCGCGGCGTGCGTGAAGTGATCCAGACCTACGGGCCGGTGACCATGGGCATTGAAAAGGTCTTCATGGCCAAAAACGCCGACTCGGCCCTGAAGCTGGGCCAGGCCCGAGGCGCTGCAATTGTTGCCGGCGCGGAGGAGGGCATGGAAATAGCCGAATACACCGCAACCCAGGTCAAGCAGGCCGTGGTCGGCACCGGTGCGGCCAATAAGGAGCAGGTGCAGATGATGGTCATGCATATGCTCAAGCTCACCTCAAAGCCACAGATCGACGCCTCTGACGCCCTGGCCATCGCCATTTGCCATGCGCACACTCGTTCCAGCCTGCTGCCCCATGGCCTTGGCACGGCACGCAGTCGTGGCGGGCGCCTGCGTCTCTGATAGCATCAGCGCAATCGTTATTTCCGGTCAGGCCTCGATCTGACCTCAAGCTTTAAGGATCTGAACCGTGATTGGACGCTTGCGCGGCACCCTGGCTGAGAAACAGCCGCCGCACCTGATTCTGGATGTAAATGGGCTGGGGTATGAGCTGGAAGTGCCCATGACCACCCTGTACCGCCTACCGTCGGTCGGTGAGCCGATAACCTTGCACACCCATCTGGTGGTGCGCGAAGACGCGCAACTACTCTATGGTTTTATCGGCAAGCGCGATCGCGACTTCTTCCGCGAGCTGATCCGCCTGAATGGCGTCGGCCCTAAATTGGCCCTGGCATTGATGTCGAGCCTGGAAGTGGACGAGTTGGTACGTGCCGTTTCCGCCCAGGACACCTCCGCATTGACCAAGGTGCCGGGTGTGGGCAAGAAAACCGCCGAACGCCTGCTGGTGGAACTCAAGGACCGCTTCAAAGCCTGGGAAGTGGTGCCGAGCATGTTTGCGCTGGTGCCAAACCAGCCGGATATGCCGGCGGCCCAGGTTGCCAGTGCTGAAAGCGACGCCGTCAATGCGCTGATCTCCCTGGGCTACAAGCCCCAGGAAGCCAGCAAGGCAGTGTCAGCCATCAAGGACAAGAACCTGAGTGCCGAAGACATGATCCGCCGAGCCCTGAAGGGAATGATTTAAGTGATTGAAGCTGATCGTCTGATTGCGGCCACCGGCCCTCGTGACCGTGAAGAAGTCCAGGACCGGGCCATCCGCCCCGTCAGCCTTGCCGACTATATTGGCCAGCCGACCGTGCGCGAGCAGATGGAGTTGTTCATCCAGGCCGCACGCGGGCGCAGCGAGTCCCTGGATCACACGCTGATCTTTGGGCCGCCGGGCCTGGGCAAGACCACCCTGGCCATGATCATTGCCCAGGAAATGGGGGTGTCGATCAAGTCCACATCCGGTCCTGTATTGGAGCGCCCGGGGGATTTGGCGGCACTGCTGACCAATCTTGAACCTCATGATGTGTTGTTCATCGACGAAATCCACCGGTTATCGCCCATCGTCGAAGAAGTGCTGTACCCGGCCATGGAAGACTTCCAACTGGACATCATGATCGGCGAAGGGCCAGCGGCGCGCTCGATCAAGCTCGACCTGCCACCCTTCACCCTGGTGGGCGCTACTACGCGCGCCGGGATGCTGACTAACCCGTTGCGAGACCGTTTCGGCATTGTTCAACGTCTAGAGTTCTACAGCACTGTGGATCTGGCGACGATTGTCAGCCGTTCGGCCGGGATTCTCGGTTTGCCGCTGGACCCGGAAGGTGCCTATGAGATTGCCCGCCGGGCTCGTGGCACGCCACGTATTGCCAACCGCTTGCTGCGGCGGGTGCGCGACTTTGCGCAAGTACGCGCCAAGGGCCATATCACCAAGGCCGTGGCCGACCTGGCACTGAACCTGCTGGATGTCGATGAACATGGTTTCGACCATCAAGACCGGCGCCTGCTGCTGACCATGATCGAGAAGTTCGATGGTGGGCCGGTGGGCGTGGACAGCCTGGCTGCTGCCATCAGTGAAGAGCGCCACACCATCGAGGATGTGCTGGAACCGTACCTGATTCAACAGGGTTACATCATGCGTACACCGAGGGGCCGTGTGGTCACGCGCCATGCGTATTTGCACTTCGGGTTAAACATTCCGTCACGATTGGGGGAGATGCCTGTGGTAGACGAATTCCTCGATGCAGTGGACGATTAAAAAGGCATGGCAAGTCGATTTATTCGACGTTTGTGCTGTCCTAGTGGCTGGCGTCGTCATTCTTTCGTTAGAAATGTTGCAGAGAATGAAAAACAGTTGCCTGGCCGGATTGGCAACCTGAGGAGTAAGCACTAGAGTATGCGCGCGCAAAACGGGGATCAGTCGTTCGCACATCGCTGTCGCGTTTATTACGAGGACACCGATGCGGGCGGCATCGTGTATTACGTCAACTACCTGAAATTCATGGAGCGGGCTCGAACCGAGCGGCTGCGGGAGCTGGGCTTTGCCCAATCCCAGCTTGCAGGGGAGGACCTGTTATTTGTCGTGCATTCCAGCGAGGCCCGTTACCACGCGCCGGCGCGACTGGACGATGAATTGCTGGTCAGCGCAGAAGTAATCGAATTGAACCGTGTCAGCCTGCGCTTTAAACAGCAGGTCAGGCGGGCAACGGATGCAACGCTGCTCTGTGAGGGGCAGTTCCTGGTGGCGTGTGTGCGCACCAATAGTTTGAAACCCCGGGCCATTCCCGAAGCTTTACGTGCGGCCTTTGCCGACGTGAGCGGCGCCGGTAAACAATCAGAGCAGGAGATTTAGCGTGGAACCTACCGTCGTCGACCATTCCTCCATGTGGAGCCTGGTCAGCAATGCCAGTGTCGTGGTTCAACTGGTGATGCTGACCCTGGTAGCCGCATCGGTTACCTCATGGGTCATGATTTTTCAGCGCAGCAACCTGCTGCGCGCCGGTCGACGTGCCCTGGAGAGCTTCGAGGAGCGCTTCTGGTCGGGTATCGACCTGTCCAAGCTGTATCGCCAGGCAGGCAGCAACCCGGACCCGGATTCGGGCGTCGAGCAGATCTTCCGCGCCGGCTTCAAGGAGTTCTCCCGCCTGCGCCAGCAGTCCGGCGTTGACCCGGAAGCGGTCATGGAAGGTGTGGCCCGTGCGATGCGCGTAGCGATCTCCCGTGAGGAAGAAAAGCTCGAACAGAGCCTGCCGTTCCTCGCCACCGTCGGTTCGGTCAGCCCGTATATCGGCCTGTTCGGTACCGTCTGGGGCATCATGAACTCCTTCCGTGGCCTGGCAACTGCCCAGCAAGCGACCCTGGCCACTGTGGCCCCGGGTATCGCCGAAGCGCTGATCGCCACTGCCATCGGCCTGTTCGCTGCAATCCCCGCAGTAATCGCCTACAACCGTTTCGCTGCAACCAGTGAGACCTTGATCGGCCGTTACTACACCTTCGCCGATGAGTTCCAGGCGATCCTGCACCGTAAAGTGCACACCAGCGAAGAATAAGCAGGTAATTCCCAATGGCTTTAATCGCTCGAGCGCGCAAAAAGCGCAAGCCGGTCGCCGAGATGAACGTAGTGCCTTACATCGACGTGATGTTGGTGCTGCTGGTGATTTTCATGGTGACCGCGCCGATGCTCAATCAGGGTGTGAAGGTTGATCTGCCCAAGGTTTCCAGCGAAGCCTTGCCGCAGGACAACAACACCCAGGTCCTGACCATTTCGATCAAGGCTGACAAGACCTACTACTGGAACCTTGGCAGCGAAGTCGACACCCAGAAGCAACAGGACAAGGCCATGACCTTGCCGCAGATGACTGACGCCGTGACCAAGATCATCCGCGCCGGCAACGAAGGCGGCAAGCACACCCAGGTGTTCATTCGTGGCGACAAGGTTGTCGATTACGGATCCGTCATGGGTGCCATGGGCGGGCTGCAGAAGGCCGGGGTCGGTAATGTTGGCTTGATTACCGAGGCGCCCTGATGCAGCAACAGCGAGAGCCGTCCGCCTCGGAAAGCTACTTCTGGCCTAGCGTCTGGGCAATTGCCCTGCACGTTCTGGTGTTTGGCATGCTGTTTGTCAGCTTTGCCATGACCCCGGAACTACCGCCAGCCAAGCCGATCGTGCAGGCGACCCTGTATCAGCTGAAATCGAAGAGTCAGGCCACCACCCAGACCAATCAGAAGATTGCGGGTGAGGCCCAGAAGTCGGCTGCGCGCCAGACTGAAGTCGAGCAGATGGAACAGAAGAAGGTCGAGCAGGAAGCGGTGAAGGCTGCTGCGGAACAAAAGAAAGAAGAGGCGGCTCAAAAGGCCGAGGAATCGAAAAAGGCTGACGAAACCAAGAAGGCTGACGAGGCGAAAAAGGCTGATGAAGCCAAGAAAGCCGAGAAAGCTGCCGAGGCGAAAAAAGCCGAAGAGAAACAATTGGCTGATATAGCCAAGAAGAAGTCTGAAGAAGAAGCCAAGAAAGCTGCTGAAGAAGAGGCCAAGAAAAAGGCCGCTGAAGAAGCCAAGAAAAAGATAGTCGAAGACGCGAAGAAGAAAGCCGCCGAAGACGCCAAGAAAAAATCCGAAGCAGACGAGGCGAAGAAAAAAGTCGCCGATGACGCGAAGAAGAAAGCTGCTGCCGATGCCTCGAAGAAAAAGGCCCAGGAAGCAGCGCGCAAATCCGCCGAAGAGAAAAAGGCCCAGGCCCTGGCAGATTTGCTTTCCGACACGCCGCAACGTCAGCAGGCCCTGGCCGATGAACGTGGTGACGAAGTCGCGGGCAGTTTCGATGATCTGATTCGCGCGCGCGCAGCAGAAGGCTGGACTCGTCCACCTTCGGCACGCAAAGGCATGACAGTCGTGTTGCAGATCGGCATGTTGCCGGACGGTACGGTGACGTCGGTCAGCGTGGCCAAGGCCAGTGGCGACGCTTCGTTCGACAGTTCAGCGGTTGCAGCGGTCAAGAATATTGGCCGGTTAACCGAGATGCAGGGAATGAAACCAAGCGACTTCGCTCCCTATCGTTCATTCAAGATGACATTCACACCTGAGGATCTAGCCTTGTGAGAAACCTTCTTCGAGGAATGCTTGTCGTTATTTGCTGTATGGCAGGCATAGCGGCGGCGGATGAAAAGAACATCCTGGTAACCAGCGGTAGCGATCGGGCCACCCCGATTGCAGTAGTACCGTTTGGCTGGCAGGGCGGTAGCGTGCTGCCGGACGATATGGCGGAAATCATTGGTAATGACCTGCGCAACTCGGGTTACTACGCGCCAATCCCGAAACAGAACATGATCAGCCAGCCGACCACCGGCAGCGAAGTGATCTACCGTGACTGGAAAGCCCTCGGCGCCCAGTACCTGATGGTAGGCAGCATCGTGCCAGCGGGCGGTCGCCTGCAGGTGCAATACGCCTTGTTCAACGTGGCCACCGAGCAGCAAGTGCTGACCGGCAGCGTGTCGGGCAGCGTCGACCAACTGCGAGACATGGCGCACTACATCGCCGACCAGTCGTTCGAAAAACTGGTGGGTATCAAAGGTGCGTTCTCTACCCGCATGTTGTACGTGACGGCTGAGCGGTTCTCGGTGAACAACACGCGCTACACCCTGCAACGTTCGGACTACGACGGTGCTCGTGCGGTGACCCTGTTGCAGTCGCGCGAGCCGATCCTGTCGCCGCGTTTTGCGCCCGATGGCAAGCGTATCGCCTACGTGTCGTTTGAACAGAAGCGCCCGCGCATCTTCGTTCAGCACATCGACACCGGTCGCCGTGAGCAGATCACCAACTTCGAAGGCCTGAACGGCGCGCCAGCCTGGTCGCCGGATGGCAATCGCCTGGCATTTGTACTGTCCAAGGACGGTAACCCGGATATCTACGTGATGAACCTCGGTTCGCGCCAGATCACCCGTGTCACTTCCGGCCCTGGCATCAACACCGAACCGTTCTGGGGCAAGGATGGTTCGACCATCTACTTCACGTCAGACCGTGGCGGCAAACCGCAGATCTATAAGAGCAGTGTTGGCGGTGGTGGTGCGGAACGTGTGACCTTTATTGGCAACTACAACGCCAATCCGAAGCTTTCGGCCGATGAAAAGACCCTGGTAATGATCCATCGTCAGGATGGTTTCACTAATTTCAAGGTGGCGGCCCAGGATTTGCAGCGCGGAAGCGTAAAAATCCTCACAGATAGCACTCTTGATGAGTCGCCTACTGTTGCGCCCAACGGCACCATGGTAATCTACGCCACCCGCCAGCAGGGCCGGGGAGTCTTGATGCTCGTGTCCATTAATGGACGCGTAAGGCTCCCGCTTCCTACCGCACAAGGCGAAGTCAGAGAACCGTCCTGGTCCCCTTACCTGAACTGACGCGGCGCTACAAAAAGAAGTACTTAACACACTGGGGTTCATTAGGAGTTTCACGATGGAAATGCTGAAGTTTGGTAAGTTTGCTGCTCTGGCTCTGGCTCTGTCCGTAGCCGTTGGTTGCTCGTCTAAAGGCGGCGACAATGCCGGTGAAGGCGCAGCTGTTGATCCAAACGCTGGTTACGGCGCCAACACTGGTGCAGTTGACGGCTCCCTGAGCGAAGAAGCTGCTCTGCGCGCGATCACCACTTTCTACTTCGAATACGACAGTTCGGACCTGAAGCCAGAAGCCATGCGCGCTCTGGACGTTCACGCGAAAGACCTGAAAGGTAACGGCGCTCGCGTTGTACTGGAAGGCAACACCGACGAACGTGGTACTCGTGAGTACAACATGGCACTGGGCGAGCGTCGTGCGAAAGCCGTTCAGCGCTACCTGGTACTGCAAGGTGTTTCCCCAGCTCAGCTGGAACTGGTTTCCTACGGTGAAGAGCGTCCAGTTGCTACCGGCAACGACGAGCAATCCTGGGCTCAAAACCGTCGCGTCGAACTGCGTAAGTAATTCGTCATGCGAACGTGCCGTCGTGTTGTAACCGTATTGGCTCTCAGCCTCGCACCGCTTGCGGTGTGGGCTGCGGTTCCCGTGGAAGATAGCAACTCTGGCTATAACAATAGTGGGAGCAGCTATCCACCTGCAGGTTATGGCACGAACGGCGCCTATGCGGGAGGAGCGGCCACGGCCGCTCCTTCGGCACAGGGCGAACTGTTCAACCAACTGCAACGCATGCAGGATCAATTGGCGCAGCAACAAGGCACCATTGAAGTTCTGCAGAATGAGGTGCGTCAGCTCAAGCAAGAAGGCCTGGAACGTTACCAGGATCTTGACCGACGTATAGGAGCCGGTGTTACACCTGCCGCTACTCCTGATAATTCTTCTACCGGTGGCGCTGCAAGCGCCGCCGGTGGTGCAGCCGCTGCTCCGGCAGCCAGCAGCGAACCGGGTGATCCGGCGAAGGAAAAGCTGTATTACGATGCAGCCTTCGACCTGATCAAGGCCAAGGATTTCGACAAGGCCAGCAAGGCGTTCACCGCTTTCCTGGGTCGTTATCCAAACAGCCAGTACGCTGGGAATGCCCAGTACTGGCTGGGTGAGGTCAACCTGGCCAAGGGTGATGTGCAAGGTGCAGGCCAGGCATTTGCCAAGGTCAGCCAACTTTACCCCAAGCATGCCAAAGTGCCTGATTCGCTGTATAAACTGGCTGATGTAGAGCGCCGCCTGGGTCATACCGACAAGGTCAAAGGCATTCTGCAGCAGGTCGTGGCCCAATATCCGGGTACATCTGCCGCCCAGTTGGCCCAGCGCGATTTGCAGCGTTTGTAAGCACTGCTGCCCCGCTTGGAAGAAACCCGCGCCTGTCGCGGGTTTTTTCGTTAGAATCCACGCCCTTTTATGAAATACGCTTCTTGGGGTTCACGCTTTGCCGGGATCCCATGAAGTGCCTGACGGAGGCGGACAGCCTGTTTAGCTGTTACGCCCGTGGCGACTATGCAAGACACATTACGCATCACCGAAGTTTTTTACTCGCTACAGGGTGAAACGCGCACTGCCGGCCTGCCCACAGTATTTGTGCGCCTCACCGGCTGCCCGTTGCGCTGCCAGTACTGTGACAGCGCCTACGCCTTCAGTGGCGGCACCATCCGCACCCTCGACGACATCCTGGCGCAGGTTGCAGGCTTTCGGCCGCGCTACGTCTGTGTGACGGGCGGCGAGCCCCTGGCCCAGCCCAATGCCATTCCTTTGCTCAAGCAGCTGTGTGATGCCGGTTACGAGGTGTCGCTGGAAACCAGTGGTGCCCTGGACATTTCAGCGGTCGACCCTCGCGTCAGCCGAGTGGTTGACCTGAAGACCCCGGACTCCAAGGAAGCGCATCGCAATCGCTATGAAAATATCGAGCTGCTCACCGCCAACGACCAGGTCAAGTTCGTCATCTGTTCGCGGGACGACTATGACTGGGCCAACTCCAAGCTGATCCAGTACGGCCTGGATCGGCGCGCCGGCGAGGTGCTGTTTTCCCCCAGCCACCATGACTTGAACGCTCGCGACCTCGCTGATTGGGTGGTCGCCGACAACCTGCCGGTGCGCCTGCAATTGCAGCTGCATAAATACCTTTGGAACGACGAGCCAGGACGCTGAAATGACTGAACAAACCACTGATCAAAAACGTGCCGTAATCCTCCTGTCTGGCGGCCTCGACTCCGCCACCGTGGTCGCTATGGCCCGCGCCGAGGGTTACAGCTGCTACACCATGAGCTTCGATTACGGCCAGCGCTCCCATGCCGAGCTGGACGCGGCCGCCCGTGTTGCCCGCGACCTCGGCGTGGTGGAGCACAAGGTGATTGGCCTGAACCTCAATGGCATTGGCGGCTCGGCCTTGACCGATAGCTCCATCGACGTGCCTGAGGCGCCGACTGAGGGCATCCCGGTCACTTATGTGCCGGCCCGTAACACCGTGTTCCTCTCGCTGGCTCTGGGCTGGGCAGAGGTGCTCAACGCCCGCGACATCTTTATCGGTGTCAACGCCGTGGACTACTCCGGCTACCCGGACTGTCGCCCAGAGTTCGTCGAGTCGTTTGAGCGCATGGCCAACCTGGCGACCAAGGCCGGCGTAGAAGGGCACGGCTTCCGTATCCAGGCACCGCTGCAAAACCTGAGCAAGGCCGATATCGTCAAGGCTGGTGTAAGGCTTGGTGTCGATTACTCGCTGACTGTTTCCTGCTACCAGGCAGACAATGACGGTCGTGCTTGTAGGAAATGTGACAGCTGCCGCCTGCGTGCAGAAGGCTTCCAAGCGGCCGGAATTACTGACCCAACGCGTTATTTCTGATTTATTTAAAATAAGGTGTTGAATAATCCTTAGAAATCAGTATTATACGCGCCACCACACAGCGGGTCGTTAGCTCAGTTGGTAGAGCAGTTGGCTTTTAACCAATTGGTCGTAGGTTCGAATCCCACACGACCCACCATTTTTGGCGGTTTAGAAAATCCGGAAGGCCCACGCAAGTGAGGATTTCCGGGTTTTTTTTTGCCTGAAATTTGGTGCCTTCTGTTCCCAATGCACAGTGTGGCCAGATGCGCCCCTGAAAATAAAGTGGAACCCCGTTCGTCGACTAAGATCTGTCCTTATGTATGACTGAGACAAATCTTATTTGATGGTTTCTAACTCTTAAATACTATTGCACCCCCCAGCCAATACGTGCTCAATTTTTACGGTGTGTAAAGTGTCAAAGTTTACTGTTGTCATAGTTCTCAGCTATTTGTTTTCGGATTATCTGTTCGCCTCCACAAAACAAAGTCGCTCTATTGAATCCGCTGGCGGTAGTCATACTCACGGTGTTGATAGTGATTCTTCAGGTTACATAGAAAATATTGTAAGGCGTGCTCATGAGTTAATTGGAACGCCTTATCAGTGGGGTGGTACTTCAGAGAGTAAGGGGTTTGACTGTAGCGGATTACTTTTTTATCTGTTCCGCAGTGAGGTGGGTATTAACATCCCCCGAACAACATCCTCGATGCTCAATTCTACGGCGACAACGATTTTTCGTGATGATTTGAAGTCCGGGGATGCTATTTTCTTTCAGCATAATGGCGGTAGCCGAATGAGGCACGTGGGGATTTATATCGGTGGTGATCGATTTATTCATTCGCCTAGAAAAGGCAAAAGCGTTCGTATCGACTCATTGAGTAATAGCTATTGGAATAAAAGTTATTTTTCTGCAAAACGTTTTTATTGAGCTATGACAATGCCTGGGTAAGGCTTGCTGAAAGTACTTCTATTGACTTGAGTGGTTAGTCAACTCTCTAAAAAGCTCGCCTGCGAGCTTTTTTTGCATCAGTATTTTCTTTGTTGGTTGCTGTTGCTTCCATTGAGTGAGGTACTCAGGGTTACGCGCTGCTATTACCTGCTCGGCAAGCGCTATTTTGTGTATGGCCAGTTGTGATAACCGGCTGACATCAGGTGAGTCGATATCGGTATTGGATAACAAGTCGGCTTGGATAAGAACTGCAAAGGCTGCCTTGACCTCGCTGACGGCGACGGTGAACGACTCGGGTTTGTTCTGTAGTTGTGTAAAAAGCTCACGTGCTTCTATGAGATCGGGATGTGTCGTTGACTGGGTACATCCAGCAAGACTCAAAGCACATACGCTGATAAATGACAGGCAGGAGTACTTATTCATGACACGGTCTGCCGGAGGTCATTTGCCTGTTACCTTGTGCGGGCCTTTTACCCACGGCAGATCTTTCAAGCACGCCCACGGAGAGGGTGGATCGATTTCAGCCATGAATTGTTCTATACGCTCAATGTCTGGGGGGAAACTCAGACCGTCATACAACAGCGTAGGTTTTTTGCAGGGGGGGAGTTGGTGCTGTGGCGCAGAGGTGGTTTTAATATTCGATGCCAGCGCCTTATTTGCAATCACGGCATCAAAATAGTCGATGAGGCTATGGCTCATTAGCCGAAGGTCTTCGGAGCTTTGCAAGGCGAGAACCCTGTAATAACCAAGCAGGTTCAAGCACTTCTCAACCTGGATCAGTCTCGGCAAACTGGAGTCTGCGACGAGTATTCTCAGTTGTTTATTGGGCACAGCGATTACCTTATTCGATGCTGTCATCGCTGCCCGTTACGGGCAGCGGAACAGTTATTCAATCGGTCAATTTCGAGGCCAGTGACTGAACACGAAACAGATCGCCGCTCACGACCTTCGTGACGCCAGTGCCGTACTCCGGGTCTGCCTTGTACAGGAACGACAGAATATGGTGCTTACTTTTGTCGTCGGCACTGGCCAGTGAACTGCCGAAGCTTTCGATCAGGTCCTGACGCTCTTTGTGGCTGAATGAGCGATACAGCTCGCCAGCTTGCTTGAAGTTTTGCTCTCGCTGGATTTTGACCTGCTGAGTGCTGCCCGACAGAGGCAGCATGCTGTAACGAGCCGGGGTAGACTCTTCACGCGCCAGCAATCGACTTGGTTGGTAGTTGATACCTGTCGTGGTGCTGGCTACGTTCATCGCACCGTCTTGGTTGCCGTTGTTGATGACATTTTTCGGAGTGTTGATTGGCAATAACAGTGCATTGGCACCCAGGCGATACATCTGGGCATCGGCGTAGGAAAACAGCCGGCCCTGTAGAAGGCGATCTTCCGATGGCTCGATGCCCGGAATCAGATTGGAGGGGGCCATCGCGACCTGCTCGGTTTCCTGGAACACGTTGGCAGGGTTGCGGTTCAGGACCATTTGCCCCACTTTGCGAAGGGCTACGTCCGGCCAGACCTTGGTGGCGTCAAGGGGATCAAAGTCGAAGTTACCCAGTTCTTGCGGCTTGAGTACCTGAATATACAAATCCCACTTTGGGAAGTCGCCCTTGCTGATATGGCTGACCAAGTCCTGGGTCATATGGCTGTAGTCGGCCCCTTGCACCCGAGCGACATCTTTGGGCGAGAAATTGCGGGTGCCCTGCAGGCTCTTCCAGTGGAACTTGACGTAGTGCACTTCATCCTTGTTATTGACGAACTTGTAGGCATGCACGCCATTACCATTCATTTCCCGGTAACTGGCCGGGATGCCGGCGTTGGAATACAGTTCGGTCAATGTCCGGGTGGCTTCAGGTACATGGGAGAAGAAGTCGAAACGACGGGAGTCATCGTCAAGGTTGGTGCGCGGGTCGGGTTTGAACGCATGGACCATGTCGGGAAACTTGATCGCATCGCGGATGAAAAAAGTCGGGAAATTATTGCCGACCAAATCCCAGTTACCGTCGGCAGTGTAGAACTTGGTGGCAAAACCGCGAGGGTCACGCAGGGTTTCCGGGGAATGGTTCCCGTGGACCACGGATGAGAACCGCACGAATACCGGCGTGACTGTACCTGTGGTAAACAGCTTGGCCTCGGTGAGTAATCCGAGGCTGTCGGTGGCGGTAAACACCCCGTGGGCACCGGTGCCACGGGCATGTACTACGCGCTCGGGGATGCGTTCGCGATCGAAGCGTTGAAGCTTCTGGATCAGGTGCACGTCTTGCAGCAACACCGGGCCATTGGCCCCGGCGGTTTGTGAATTCTGGTTATCTCCGACTGCAGCGCCATTGTCTCGGGTTAGCTCCGCAGCCTGGGCCGAGAATGACAATGCGCTGGTGGCGAATATGCACGCCAACTGTCGAGGGGTGAATACGTTAAGTCGAAAGGGGACCTTCATTGGGAGTTCCTGGCTGTTTATAAGAAAGCGGCCATCCGCGCGATAGGTTTACCGGGACGAGGGGCTGGACGCGTTACTTGAGGCGAGCGTTACCTTTTTAGGCTCACTCAGAACCACGTACCGCAAATGTAGGACTTGTCTCAAATTCGGATAGTCGGGGGTATTGTTCCGCGATCAATGTGGGGGCAAGCGTTAGTGTCGAACTAAGACTTTCGCTGATGAAGGGTGGGTGTATTTGAGTGCGGCAATTACTTTTATGCTCGTAGGATTATTCTGGGTTTTGGGACATATCTCATATCGACAGTGGTCACTGAAGTTCAACATTCAGCCTATCCCCGGGTTCCGTACTTTCAAGTAAACGGGCCTTGGATAATTAGGACGTGCCGGCTCTCCGGCGCGGTGACCAATCTGACGAATGAAGGCATCACAGTGAACACAAACGCAGTGAACGTCGCCGTAGTGGACGGCAAAACGATTACCGAATCGGTGGAGCTTCGCACCACCAAACAAGGCGACCCGGTTCGCATCAAGGCGGTCAAGGATGGTAAATACATCCTCGCCGAAGGCACTGATAAACCAGTGGCTCCCGAGAACCTGACCATCAAGCGTGTGGGCAATGACCTGCATGTAGCCACTGAAGGGACTGATCCCGACCAGCCACAACTGATCATTGAGGGCTTCTACGAAAGCCACGGTCAATTGGTCGGTGTGGCTGAAGACGGCGCCTACTACGAGTACATTTCCTCCGACGCGGAAGACGATCACGCGGCGGCATTCCTTGCCGATGGCGTCTCTTCACCCCAAGTACTGGGTTCCGAAGAACTGGTTGGTTTTGGTAACGGTCTGGTTGCCGGCACGGGTATTGGCTGGCTCTGGCCAGCGCTGCTGGGCTTGGGCGCTCTCGGTCTGTTGGGCGCGGCCTATCAGCTGACTCGCGACGACGATAAAAAACACAACGATGTTGACCCGGGAGCAAACATTCCAGGTACGCCTTCCATTGGCGGTGCCAGCGACAACGTTGGTGCAGTACAAGGCCCGATCGAGAAGGGCGACTCCACCGATGACCGGACCCCGACCTTTACCGGCGGCGGCACCCCAGGCAACACGATCATTATCGAAGACAATGGCACACCGATCGGTGAAGTGATCGTCGGCGAAGACGGCAAGTGGGAATTCACCCCGGATAAACCGCTGCCAGAAGGCGAACACTCGATCATCGTTGTCGAGAAAGACAAGGATGGCAATGTCAGCAATCCGTCCGATGAATTCGACTTCATCATCGACATCACGGCACCGGGCAAATCTGCCATCGATGCGATCACCGACGATTTCGGTAATCAGACCGGCGTGATTTCGCCAAATGGCCTGACTGACGACAATACCCCGACGCTCAGCGGTACGGCCGAGGCCGGATCGACTCTGGAAGTTTTCGCCAATGGCGAAAAAATTGGCGAAACCCTTGTTGAGCCAGACGGCACCTGGACCTTCACGCCATCGCCAGCCCTGGCGGACGGCGAATACAGCTTCACCACCGTTGCCATTGACGCTGCGGGCAATGCTGGCCTGCCGTCAGATCCCTACATCGTGACCATCGACACCACTGCACCTGGCAAACCAGGTGCCGGTACCGGTGGCATCGAAGAGGCCATCGACAACGTTGGCCCGATCATTGGCGATATCGGTAATGGCGGCGTGACGGACGATGGCACCCCGACCTTCGGCGGCGGTGGCCTGGAGCCAGGCGACACCGTGACCATCATCGACGATGGCGTGGAAATCGGCAAAGTCGTCGTTGGCGAAGACGGCCGCTGGGAGTTCACTCCGGACCCTGCGCTGATTGAAGGCCCACACCCGATCACCGTGATTGTCACCGATCCTGCCGGCAACGAAAGCGAGCCGTCTGATCCGTACATCGTGATCGTCGACACCACAGCACCTGGCAAACCAGGTGCCGGTACCGGTGGCATCGAAGAGGCCATCGACAACGTTGGCCCGATCATTGGCGATATCGGCAATGGCGGCGTGACGGACGATGGCACCCCGACCTTCGGCGGCGGTGGCCTGGAGCCAGGCGACACCGTGACCATCATCGACGATGGCGTGGAAATCGGCAAAGTCGTCGTTGGCGAAGACGGTCGCTGGGAGTTCACTCCGGACCCTGCGCTGATTGAAGGCCCACACCCGATCACCGTGATTGTCACCGATCCTGCCGGCAACGAAAGCGAGCCGTCTGATCCGTACATCGTGATCGTCGACACCACAGCACCCGGCAAACCAGGTGCGGGTACCGGTGGCATTGAAGACGCCATCGACAACGTTGGCCCGATCATCGGCGATATCGGCAATGGCGGTACCACCGATGACGGTACCCCGACCTTCGGCGGCGGCGGCCTGGAGCCAGGCGACACCGTGACCATCATCGACGATGGCGTGGAGATCGGCAAAGTCGTCGTTGGCGAAGACGGTCGCTGGGAGTTCACTCCTGACCCTGCGCTGATCGACGGCCCACACCCGATCACCGTCATCGTTACCGATCCTGCCGGCAACGAAAGCGAACCATCCGATCCTTACATCATCATCGTCGATACCACGGCGCCGATTGCGCCGACCATCGACGCTGTGTTCGACGACCAGGGTACTTCCACCGGCAACATCAACCCAGGCGATATCACCGACGATGCCCAACCGGACATCAGCGGTACCGCCGAGCCAGGCACCACCGTTATCATCTACGACAATGGCGTGGAAATCGGCCGTGCCCCAGCGGGTCCCGATGGTCGCTGGACCTACACTCCTGTACCACCGCTGGCCAACGGTCCGCATGACCTGAGCGCCAAGGCTGAAGATGCCGCCGGCAACACCAGCGATCCGTCCAACAGTGTCGACTTCGAACTGATTGCCGGTGGTACACCGCCAGCGCCAAGCATTACCGGCGTACTGGATGACGTCGCCGATAACGTCGGCAACATCATGCCGGGCCAAAGCACCAACGATACCGAGCCAGAAGTCAGCGGTACCGCTGAGCCGTTCTCCACGGTCACCCTGTTCGCCAACGGCGTCGCCGTCGGTTCCGTTGTCGCCGATGCATTGGGCAACTGGAGCATCACCCCGAACCCGGCATTGGCGCAGGGCTTGAACAACCTCAGCGCCACCGCGACCAACGCGGCCGGCAACGAAAGCGCGCCGACCGGCGACTACCCGATCACGGTGGACACCACGGCACCAGTCGCGGCGGATGCCAGTGAGCTGGAAGACAACGTGGGTGCAATTGTCGGCCCGATCGCCAGCGGCGATACCACCGATGACAACACCCCGACCTTCAGCGGCACCGCTGAGCCAAACACGACCCTGATCATCTTCGACAACGGTGTCGAGATCGGTCGCGTACCGGTAGACGGCGCGGGCAACTGGAGCTTCACTCCGGCCCCGGCGTTGGTTGACGGGCTACACAGCTTCAGCTCCATCGTGGTGGATGCCGCAGGCAATCGCAGCCCAGAGAGCACGCCTGTCGACTTCACGGTCGACACCAGTGCCGTGGCTATCAGCATCGAGCAGGCACAGGATAACGTCGGTTCGATTCAGGACCCGTTGGCCAGTGGCAGCGTGACCGATGATGCAACACCGACCCTGAATGGTCAGGCGACACCGGGCTCAACCGTCAACATCTACCTGGACGGCGTATTGCTGCAGGCCGGTGTTCCGGTCAATGGGCTGGGTCGTTGGGAGTACACCGTGGCCCCAGCGTTGCCAGAAGGTAGTTATGCCTTTACCGCAACCGTGGTGACGTTGGGCGGCGGCGAAAGCGCCCCAACCGCTGATTTCAATCTGGAAATCGACCTGACGCCTTCGGCGGCTCCGACCATTGACGAAATCCGTGATGACGTCGGTTCGATTCAGGACCCATTGGTTGATGGTGCCACCACAGACGACACCACGCCGACCCTGGTGGGCAGTGGTGTAGCGGGCGATACGGTCATTATCCGCAACAATGGTGTTGAAATCGGTCGTGAACTTGTTGGTGCCGATGGCAGTTGGAGCTTTACACCGAACCCACCACTGAATAATGGTTCGACCAATCAGTTCGATGTGATTGCGGTGGACCCGGCGGGTAACGAGAGTGCACCGTCTGCTTCGTGGACCATCATTATCGATACTGAGGTTCCAATTGCTTCGGCAGTTGTCGAGAGCATGGGTAAGGACAGCGGTGCCGACAGCGGTGACTTCGTGACCAACGACGGCAGTGCCGGGCGTTTGATTCAGGGATCGTTGACTGCGGCGTTGGCAGCAGGTGAGAAAGTGCAGATTTCCACTGATGGCGGTGCTACCTGGCTTGATGTCTTGCTGAATGCTGATGGAACCTGGAGTTTCCTTGATTCGAGTGCATACACCGGTGATTGGACTATTCAAACCCGTGTAATCGATGCGGCGGGTAATGCCAATACCGTAAGCCAGGCGGTGACGCTTGATACCACAGTCAATACACCGACCTCGGTTAGCTGGGATGGTACGACTATCCAAGTTGACTTCGATGGGGTCGGGCTGGAGGTCGGTGACAAACTGCATTTGCTGATCGATGGGGTGGTGGTTGAATACCCGTTAACGCAAGCAGACATTGACGCAGGAACAGCGGACTTGCCATGGTCGTCTGATAGTAATGGTAACGCTGATAACATCAGTGTCGCATTGGCTGATCAGGCTGGGAATATCTCTTCTTATAGAGAATTCATCAAAAGTGATTCAATGTTGTTCTCTGAAAGTTTCAACACTCAACCAGCCAGCATATTTACTCTGGGGCAAGTTATAGCACTTGATAACTTTGATTTGCGAGTTCTTGCTGTAGGTGCAGACTTTAGTTATGGTAGACTTGGTTTTAGTGTAGGTCAACCAAATTGGGCTTTGCCATCGACCAGCATGGCGCTGTTGCTCAACACTGGATCGCAAGTTCAGTTGGAGTTGAGTGGGGCGGCGCAGGAGTACACTTTCATATCTATGGATGTGGGGGACTTCAACAACAGCGAAGGGATTACGGCGATTTTCTATGATCAGAATGGCGTTGAAGTTTATCGGGAGAGTTTAGTCCCAGGGAGCGCCGGTTTGCTTACTAGTATCACTGCCGAGCTACCTTATGGGTCATCCTTCTCATCTGTCAGTTTGCAGGCGACGGGAGCAAGCGACGGCGCGTTTTGGATTGATAACATTCAGTTGGGGCGCAATGAATACACCCCCGGCGCACTTCCGGTGGCGCCAGAGGCGGCTCAAGGGATTACTCAAAGCGGCGTAGAGTACTTTGGTGGTGAAGGGAATAATGTTTTCTATATAGATAACGTTGGCTTACTCAATAATGCCAATAGCATCGTCAATGGTGGCGGAGGTATCGATAGCCTGGCCTTGATAGGGGCTAACCAGGTTCTTGATCTCGGAGCTATCGCGGGAAAACTTGAATCGATTGAAATCATCGACATCACCGGCACCGGCAACAACACCCTGAACCTCTCCCTGGGCGATGTTCTGGAGCAGGGCGAAGCCTCGCTATTCACCGCAGACGATGCCGTCCAGATGATGATCAAAGGCAACGCCGGCGACGTCGTCAACCTGGATGACTTGTTGGCCGACGGCACCGATCCGGGTGACTGGGCGGGCATGGGGCAGGTCACGGTCGAGGGTGTGACATACAACGTCTTCCAACACTCCTCACTCGATGCCCAACTGCTGGTGCAGGACGGGGTGACTACCAACCTGGTGTAAGCGCGAACACCGTGCGCAGGTTTTTGCCTGCGCACGGCTTGCGGTACCAAAAGGTTGGTCCGTCCAGCCTCAACCCATTCAATAGCTACGGGTACCTGCGGGTGTCCATAGTGGAGTCATGATCATGTTTAAACGTATTACTGTCTTTAACGTTGCCGTACTGAGCCTGGCCTTGGCCGGCGCCCAGTTCGCCACGGCCGAGGAGTTCAAGCCCGGCAGTGTGTCGAACAAGGTCTTCGGCCTGCAGTACGCGCCAGTGGCCCCGGTCGCCGAGCGTCAGGTGCAAGTGGTGTATTACCGTGCCAATGGCATGGGCTCCCAGCAGGGCGCTGCCCACGTGTACGTGGACCGCGAGTTTCATGCGGGCCTGTTGCCGGGCGGCTACAGCGCTTTTTGCGTCGCGCCGGGCACTCACAGCCTCGGGGCTTATGTGAAAGACGCGCCGCAGTACAAGGGCAAAACCACCGATGTGTTCTCGGCCGCCCTGGATGGCGGCAAGACTTACTTCCTGCGGGTTCGCGAAGACGGTTATGGCGCCCCTCAAGCGGTAGCTCGCGTGGAGGCCGAGCGTGAGCTGGCCGGCATGCGTCAGCAGGTCCAGGCACTGTCCCGTGCCTCGACCGTGCAGGCCTGTGATTACCAGCCGATGGCGGCGCCACAGTTCAAGGACTATGCCTTGTCCGGTGACGTGCTGTTTGCTTTCGGCAAGTCGGGCTACCAGGACATTACCTTCCAGGGCCGCGAAGCGATCCGTCAGTTGGTCACCCGCCTCAAGCAGGAAAACGCCAACCTGGACCGTGTCGAAGTCGTGGGTCACACCGACCCGATCGGTTCGGCGGCCAGCAACCACTTGCTGGGCCTCAAGCGTGCACAAACCGTGCGGCGCGTGCTGCTCGAAGGCGGCCTGCCAGCTTCGGCGGTCAGTGCCAGCAGTGCCGGTGCCGATGAGCCTGTGACCAGTAGCTGCTACGGCTCTCGCGCCGAGAAGATCGCTTGCCATGCAGCAGATCGTCGCGTTGTGGTGCGGGTCGACACCCAGCGCTAACAGCCACTCTACGCAGAGCCTTGTCTGCTCTGCGGTTTACCCGGTGCAAGGATTGCACCGGGTTTTTTTTGCTTGTTGAAAAGTGCTTGTCGAGTGCGGGTGCTGCCATCGGGAGGATTTCTGAGACGGTTCTTATATCGGCACAAGGCGGCCTTTCGGATAATTCTGGCTCGAAGGTTGGCCATGAGCGCCAGCTCCATTCCGTTTGTTTCTCCAGGTACCTGCGATGGTCGACGCTGGCGATGGAACCAAGATGACTCTCATGCGAAACACGAATCGAGCGGTGCTGCTGGCCGCTGCAAGCCTGCTGGCCAGCTACCCCGCAACGGCGCAGGAACCCAAGGCTGGGCAGGTGGCGGGGCGGGTATTCTATGCGGCGTATGTCGGGCTGCCACCCGTAGCCGTGGACCAGGCGCAGGTGGTGTATTACCGCCCCCAAGAGGGCGTGCAGCGCAAAGGCGCAGCCCATGTCTACATTGACCGGGAATTCCATACGGGCCTGCTGCCCGGCGGGTTCACCAGTTTCTGCCTCGCCCCTGGCAGCCACACATTGGGCGCTTATCTGAACGATGCGCCCACCTACACCGGCAAGAGCACTGACTTGTATCAGACCAAACTGGAAGGCGGGCGCACCTATTACCTGAAAGTACGCGAGGACGGTAATACGTTCCCGATGCCGGTCGAGCGTGAACCCGCTGAGCGCCAATTGCAGGGCACTCGCTTGCAGATGCATGCGTTGTCCCGTGCCACGGGTGTCGAGACGTGCCGTTACTACGAGTACTTGAAGGACGATGAGCGCTTCAAGCACTACACCTTGGCCAGTGATGTGCTGTTTGCTTCTGGCAAGTCGGACTATCGCGATATCAGTACCGCCGGGCGTTCCGCTATCAGTCAGTTGCTCGACGAATTACGCAGTGATGAAGCGCAGATCAAGCACGTTCAGGTCACAGGGCATACCGATCCGTTTGGCAGCGCTTCCGATAACCAGCTGTTGGGTGAACGACGGGCCAACACCGTGCTTCAGATGCTGGTGGACGGTGGTATTGGCGAATCGATCCTCAGCACACAGAGTGCAGGCAGCCGTGAGCCGGTGGTGCATACGTGCTACGGGCCACGGCTCGAACAGATCAATTGTTATGCGCCGAACCGCCGCGTAGCTATTCGTGTGGAGCTTGATCGCCCCCAACCCTGATGTATCGATCCCCTCTCGAGAAGCAGTGCTTCTCGGCTTTTCCGTCGTACCTGGACCGCGGGTGCGACGGTTTTTTTTGCCCGGGATTTGAACAGCCCTATAGGCTCCCACAGGGGGGCTTCCCTGCTTTGAGCATTACGTTCGCTTAACTAGCCTTACAGGCGGTCCAACAGTTGGTGCTCCAGTGACAGTAGGCGGCTCAAGAGCGTTTTAACTTTCTCGGCACAGGCGGTGGCATCGCCTTGGATCGCCAATATCTCCAACTGTCCACAAGCCTCGATGATTTCCTGTGCACCGGCCATTTGCGCGCCGCCCTTGATCTTGTGTGCCAGGCTGGGCATTTTCTCCAGGTTGTTGTCGAGCAGCAGCTTCTCCAGCAGGGCGCTGTCCTCGCGGTTGGTCTTGATGAACTCATCGACCAGGGCACCATAAGCCTCGGGTGCCAGTACCTTGAGCTTACCCAGTTCGCCACCCGTGGTGCTGGTAGCCTTTGCCCTGCGTTCGACCTGCGCCGAGACGGTGCCGATATGTTGGGCCAGGGCTTCGATGCCCAGGGGCTTGAACAGGCACTGGGTCATACCGGCATCGAGGCAGTCCTGGATGATCTGCGACTGGGCGTGGGCGGTGAGGCCTAATATCGGGTGAGCACCCAGGGCGCGGGAGTGTTCGATGTTGCGCATTTGCCGGGTCAACTCATAGCCATCCATGCCTGGCATGTTGCAATCGGTGATGGTCAGGTCGAAGGGCGGAGCGGCGTGTTTCCACTCGGCCAATGCGATTTCTCCGTTATCACAGGCGACAGCCCGGTGGCCCAGGTATTCGATTTGCTGACAGAGCAACAGGCGGTTGGGCGCGTGGTCCTCGACCACCAGAATGTTCAGGCTGTGGCCGGTGTGACTCGGCGCCAGGGCCGGTACGAGGGCCGGGGCCTGGGAGGTCCGTTCGGCACTGAACCGCAGTTGGAAGCACGAGCCTTTGGCGGGCTGGCTGTCGACACTCAGTTGTGCATCGATCAGCGTTGCCAGGCGGGTGCAGATGCTCAAGCCCAAGCCCGTGCTGCGTCCGACGCTGGCGTTGGGCGCTACCTGGACGAACGGCTCGAAGACGGCTTTTTTCTGTTGTTCATTCAAGCCGCACCCAGAATCGCGAACTTCAATCAAGAAGCAGCCAAAGCCTGTGTCGGGGTCATCGGGCAGTTGCGTCAAGACCAATTCGACAAAGCCTTGCTGAGTGAATTTGATGGCGTTGCTGATCAGGTTCGCGACGATCTGGTTAAGCATCAGCGCGTCGATAAGTACTTGCAGGTCATGGGCTTCGACCCGCAGATCGAACTTCAGGTGTTTGTTTTGCGCATTGATCTCGAACAGCTTGTAAATGGACTTGAGCAGCTCGCCAAGATGAGTCGGGCGCAGCAACGGAACCATGGCCCCGGCCTCGATCTTCGAGAGGTCAAGGATATCGCCGATCAAGGACAGTAAAGACTGTGCGGACTGGTGTGCCACCGTCAGGTTTTCATCAATCTGTTGGGGACTGCCGCCACGTACCCGGAGCATCTCGATCAGGCCGATCAGTGCGCTGATCGGGGTGCGGATCTCATGGCTCATGCTCGCCAGGAAAATGGATTTGGAGTCGTTGGCTTCGTCGGCGGCCTCCTTGGCTTGCTGCAGTTGCTCCATCAGCTGTTCGCGCTCGCTGATGTCCAGCCAGCCACCGATCACCCCGGAAAACTCGCCCCTGCTGTCCTGGAAAGGCAGGGTCCAGTGATAGATCTGGTGCTGGCGGCCTTGCACTTCGATCTCCAGGTCGGCGAAGGTCGCTTCTCCATGGTGCTCGGTCTGCTGGTAGATCTGTTGGTACTGGCGGCTCAGTTGTGGCGAGATGACGCCGGCATCGAGCAATGTCTTGCCGATGACCTCTTCCTGGGTGGTGTGTAGAAACTCCAGGTAGGCCCGATTGCAGTGCGCCAGCCGGCCAGCCTTGTCACGCACATACAGGGCGATGGGCGAGCCATCGATCAGGGTTTTGCTGAAGGCCAACTGGTCACTGAGGGCGCGCTCGGCACTGCGCCGTTTCTTGATCTGGATTTGCAGGTAATAGTTCCAGATCAGAAACGCCAGGATGAAGGCAAGGGCTACAGCAATGACGGTATAGACGCTGTCCTTATAGGTGCTCCAGGAGCTCGAAACCGCGGGGGCTGCATGATTGCGCCAGCGATCGCTCAGGGTCTTGAGTTCTTCGGGGGGAATGCCCAGCAGCACCTGGTTGATAATATTTTTGAGCGGCATGTCGTCGCTGGCCACTGCCATGGCGATACGCCCGGGGTTGGGGCCGATGACTGCTGCAATCTTCAGGTCCTGCCGGAAATGGTGCTTGATGAAATAGTCGGCGCCAAATCGGGTATGCACGCTGGCATCCACTTCATTGTCGGAGAGCATTTCAATACCCCGCACCGCGGTTGCAACCGGAACCTGGATGATCTCGGGGTAGTTGCGCGATAGCCACTGGGACAGTGGATTACCGACCGGGATGGCCAGGCGTTTTCCGTTAAGGAGTTCAAGGCGCTGGATCGTTGCCTCTGAGCGTCGCGTCACAACGACAAACGGGCTGATGAGGTACGGCCGTGTGTATTGTTCCGCCGACAGGCGCAGGTCGCCGATACTCAAGGCCAGGATGACATCTGCCTGCTTCTCCTGGAGTTGCTTGAGCATGTCGGGAACACTGTTGCTGCGAATGATTTCAAGCTCCAGGCCCGTACGTTGCCGAATGATTTTCAGTAGGTCGGCACTCAGGCCCTGAAGGCGGTCATGGTCATCGAAAAATGTCAGCGGTGCATAGGATCCCGCGACGAGGACCTTGATCTTGCGATGGGCCGCCAGCCAGGCGGTCTCGTCTGCGTCCAGGTTCAAGGGGGGTTGTTCGACCACAAAATTATTACTCAGGCCCCAGCGCGTAGTGATTCGCATCATGTCGATGGGCGGAATCGCATCCAGGGTGCTGTTGACCGCCGCTAATAACTGCGGCTTGCGGTCACTGACGGCGAAGTTGATGTCGGCGGAGGTGTGGAGTGCATCGTCCGCGATATAAACGTCGTTGCTGTACAGCAGTCGGATCAGGAATTCGGCGGTGATGGCATCTGTCCAGAGGGCATCGGCCTGGTCAAAGACCAGCGAGGTCAGGCTGTTTAAATCGTTGGTGTGCTGGATCAGGGTGGCGTGCGGGTATTGCTTGTGCAGAAAGGCACCGACACTGTCGTCACCGACGTAAGCCAGGCGCTGATCGCGCAAATCCCTGGAGGGCAACAGGGTCTCGCCAATACGGCGGACAATGACTTTGCGGTTCAGCAAGTAGGGGCGGGACTGCGTAATGGCCCCGTCCTGGCCTTCGCTTACATCATGCAGTGCAAGCATATCAACCTGGCCTTGCTCCAGCGCTTCCCTGGCCTTGGCACGGGTTGCGAAACGCCAGATGTTCATGCGCACGCCGGTGGTCTCACGGATCACCCCCAGGTAATCCGCTGCGACGCCTTCGAACTGGTCTTGCTCGAACCCCATGTGCAAGGGTGGCAATGCACCGGTCCAGATGGCCACGTTCACTTGGGGCTGTGTGGCGAGCCACGCTCGGGTTTGTACATCGAACGTGACAGGCGGGGCAGTAATCGGGGCACTGACCAGCAACTCAACCGGCTTGGGTGTTTGCGCCAGCAGGTTCGGCGCTGACAGCAACAGCACCAGCCCCAGCAAACGGGCGAATGAGCAAACAGGGTTTTTCAAAGTATTGCGCTCCAATGACAGTGCTGACGATTGGGGCCGATAAGGACAGACCTGAAAGAAAGGTGCCAAGGAGACCACGGGGTTGAATCTAGCAACCTTGTGGGTTCTTGTCCCGGAGTTAATTGCTGTTGTCGCGGTGGCCATGGCGCCCGTGGGTGGGGGCGCCGGACAAGATGGTTTTTCAGCGGGTGCTCAACTGCCGGTACGCAACCAACGGGCCAACGTACCGGCGCCTGCGTACTGGCGCACAATGGCCTGGTAGCCGTCGAAGCGGTTGTTGATTTCGCTGACCTGATTGCCATAGTGCTCGTTTTCGGAGCTCAACACATCGAGCAATGTTCGCTTGCCCAAATGGTGCCATTGCAGGAAAAAGTCTTCGCGAATACGCCCCGACTCTTTCGCCAGCTCGCGGTAAAGCTCTGATCGCTCCAGCATGGTGCGTGCGTCGTGATCGGCGGTGCGGATACGGAACTCCAGGTCGCGACGCTGTTGATCGGTTTCATAGCGACTGGCATCGGCGCGTTGCAGGGCTGCGCGTTCGGCGGCGCGGGTGGAGCCACCGCGAAAGGCACCCCAAGTCATGGAGAAGTTGGTTTGCCATGGCTGTTCACGACCGAGTGAGTCTTCGGCAGTGCTTTTGCTGATGACCCAATTCAATTGTGGCAGGCCGCCTGCCCGCACTGCCTTGGCTTGCAGCTCGGCGGACTCCGTTTCGGCGGTGGCCTTGCGGATGGTCGGGTGCTCCTTGGCATCGTTAAGCAGCAGGTCGAGGTTGGCCAGGCGAATGTTCCATTCTGGCGTGCGCGGAATAGGCACCGGGCGTTCACCGACCAATTTGTGCAGCGTGATTTCGGCGTCACGGGCCTTTGCATTGGCCGCGTCACGCAGCGCTTGGGCCTGGAGCAGGCGGGCCTTGGCCTGAGTCAATTCACTGGCGCGTCCTTTATCGACGGCGACGATACCGGCGAGCATCTTGACCAATTCACTCATGCGGTCAGCGAACTGTTGGCTCAGGTCGACAATGATGCGCTGTTTACCCAGTTCGATCATCGTCGTGACCACTTCGTAGCCCAGGGTTTCCTTTTCTACTTCAAAGTTTTCGTTGGCCGCCTGCGACAGGTGTTTACGACTGTCGATCGAGTTACGGATACGGCCCCAATCGTACACTGGGGTGGTGACGGCCAGGTTGACGCCGCCGCTGCCTGAGTCGACATCGGAGCCTTTACCGAAATTGACGGGTGAGGTTTGTGTACCGATGTCGACTTGCGGCCAGCGTTGCCCTTCGGCTTCGGCGATGTCGTCCTCGGCGGCTTGCTGCTCGGCTTTGGCCCGGAAAATGGCCGGGGCACGGTCGATGGCTGCCTCCACGGCGCGATTGAATACGTGGCGCAGCTCGGTTTCGCTGGGCCCGTGGAGGGTGCTGCCTTCCCCACGGCGTGCCGCCAGTCGCGGTGGCAATGCAGCCAGGGACAGGGCTGAGACACTGTGGACTTGCTGTTGCGCCTCACGGACCGCCCTCGACGTTGGGGCGAAGCTCGGGGGCGCGGCGCTCTCGACAGGTGTTGCTGCGCTGGCCGTGGGAGGCGGGGCGACGCGCACCGGGGCTGTCGGGCGAGCGACAGTACTCGCCGAGGTCGGCTCAAAGGTGAGCAAGTCGTTGTTTTTGCGCGTTACGGGAACCGTTACGGTGGGTGGGCGTGCCGGGCTTACGGGCGTTGCAACCGGTTTGAATTCAGGTGCTGCGCTCGCGACGGCGCGCGCAGGCGGCTGGAATGAAATCAAGTCGCTGCCTCGCGGTGTCGCCACTGGAGTGCTCGCTGGTTTAGTTGTTGTTGCCGCAACCGGTTTTTGTGGTGCAACCGGGGTAAAAATCGGCAGACCCTCGGCGAGGGCCAATGGCGTGCCGAGGCCGCCGAACAGGCAGCAGGAAACTAGCCAGGCGGCCGGGGTCAGGCGGAATTTGCGGTTCGTTGAGAGAGTCATTAGCGCTCTCGAAAGGCTTCACGTGCCTTGAGCACGGGCTTGAGCAGGTAGTCGAGAATGGTTTTCTCGCCGGTGCGCACTTCCACCGAGGCCACCATCCCGGGAATGATCGGCAAGGATCGGCCACCCGCCTCCAGGTTGCTGCTTTCTGTCAGGACCAGAACTCGGTAGTAAGTGTCGTCGGGCCGGCCGGCCGCGGCTTTCTGATCGTCTTTCAGGGTGTCGGGACTGATGTGCTCGACATGCCCCTTGAGGCCACCGTAAATGGCGTAGTCATAGGCCGTGATTTTTACTGTCGCGGGCAAGCCGGGCCGAAGAAAAGCCACATCGGCGGGGCGAATTTTGCCCTCGACCAGCAATTGATCCTCCAGAGGGACAATTTCCAGAATAGGTTCGCCGGGCTGGATAACCCCGCCGCGGGTGTTGACCCTTACATTCTTCACCGTGCCGCGCACCGGTGCGTTGATGGTGGTACGTTCGACCACGTCTGCGCGTCCCACCAGGTTCTCGCTGGTCTGCGACAACTCCAGTTCGAACTTGGCCAGCTCCGAGTTGGCTTCGGCCTGGTAACGGTTGATACGCTCGACAATCTGCGATTTGATTTCGTTGGCCGAACGGCGCATGCGCAGGATTTCGACTTCGGACATCAAGCCCTTGGCGGCCAGAGGCTCGGCCAGTTGAATCTCGCGGGCCGACAACGCGTAGCTGCGCTGCAGTCCATTGATGCTTTCGTCCAGCGCATTTTTGCGAGCCTTGTAGGCCTGTTGTTCCTGTTGAACGACTGCCGGGTCGGTCATGACCAGTTCGTCGAACTCCAGCGGCTGCTGGTAAGCCTCTGCCCGTAGACGGGTAATGCTTGCCTTCAGGCCGATGACCTTGGACAAGGATTCGCGATAGCTGGCCTGGGCCCGGGTCGGATCGATCTTGAGCAGGATCTGGTCCTTTTCCACGATGTCGCCTTCGCGCACATTCATTTCGGCCAGAATCCCGCCCTCCAGGCTTTGAATGATCTGCTCGCGGCTCTTGGAAATGATTTTTGCCTCCCCGAGGGTGATCTCTTCGACCCGAGCGAAGTAGGCCCAGACCAGGCCGCCGATCAATACGGCGGCAATGAGCTGGAGAATCAAACGCGAGCCTGGGGTGGTTTGCGCCAGGAGTGACTCCTGGACATCATTCATAAAGGCGGCATCGCCAGGCATCAGGGGGCTGGCGGCTTCGCCTCGGCCAAATAGTTTCTTGAACATTATGCAGTCACCGCAGGTTGTTCCGGGGTTATGGCAGGCGTTGCCGGGGCGTCGTTCCCGCTGCTGGAGTCGGGTACTGCGACGCGTTGAGGAGGCACCGGGCGCGCGGGGCCGACGTTTACGTTGGCGGACGGTTTGACTGGCGCGCCAGTCTTTGCCGGGGCCTTGGCGGCGTTGCCATTCAAGGCTTCGAGGATTTTGTCTTTGGGCCCGTCGGCGCTGACCTTGCCGTCGTCGACAATAATGATTCGCTCCACCAGCGCGAGCAGAGAGGGGCGATGGGTTACCACTACCAGGGTCTGGCCCTCGGTAGCGCGCTTGAGGTGTTCAAGAAACTGCACCTCGGTCTGGCCGTCCATTGCACTGGTGGGTTCATCCAGCAACAGCAGGCTGGGGCGTGCCAGCAGGCTGCGCGCCAGAGAAACCAACTGGCGTTGGCCGCCTGACAAACCTTCCCCCATCTCGCCAATAGGCAGATTGATGCCCTTGGGATGGCGCGCCGCAATATGGTCCAGCCCTGTCAGGCGAATGACCCGCAGGAACTCCTCGGCAGTGGCTTCCGGGCGACCGATCATGACGTTTTCTCGCAGGGTGCCGTAGAACAGGCGCGCATCCTGGCCGACATAACCAACCGCTTTGCGCCAGTCGGCAGGGTCGATCTGATTGACATCCAGGCCATCGGCAAATATTTGACCGTTAACCGGCAAGTAAAGGCGCGCCATGACGCGCAGCAGGGTCGATTTACCGCTGCCGATGCGTCCCAGGATTGCTACGCGTTCACCGGGGGCGATCGACAGGTTGATGCCTTGCAGCACCGCAGGATTGGGCTGCATCGGTGGGGCCGGATACGAGAAACCGACATTTTTGAGGCTGATCTGGCCGCTGATGACGGGTTTGGCCATGTATTCGCGAGTGACATCGCGGTCCACGGGCATGGCCATCAGGCCGCTGAGCGAGCTCATGGCCGCCTTGGCTTGTTGGAAGCGCAACGCCAGGCCGACGACCTGACTAAGGGGGGCGGTCGCGCGACCGGCAAGCATCACGGTCGCGATCAGTGCGCCCATGGTCAGGTCGCCGGCGTCAATCAGGTAAACGCCGATGACGATCAGTGCTACGGTCTGGATCTGCTGGAGAAAGGCCACACTGCCGGAAGCCATGCTGGACAGTTCGCGAGACTTCATGGAGGTGTTGGCCGCCAGGGCGCTGAATGTCTCCCAGCGGCGCTGCATATAGGCTTCACCACCAATGGCCTTGAGCGTTTCCAGGCCCTCCACGGACTCGATCAACACCCCTTGCTTGAGGGAAGACTCGCGCAGGTTTTCCTTCATGGTGCGCGCCAGCGGCCACTGGATTGCCACGCTGATAATCAGAATCAATGGAATCAACAGCAGGGGTACCCATCCTAGCGGGCCGCCCACGGCAAAAATCACCCCAACGAACAACAGCACAAAGGGCAGGTCGGAAATAGTGGCCAGGGTGGCGGAGGTGGCGAAGTCGCGAACGGACTCGAACTCACGCAACTGGTTGGCAAACGAGCCGGAAGAGGCGGGCTTGTGCTCCATCTGGATCGACAAGGCTTGGCGAAACAACATCGTGCCCAGCACCAAGTCAGCTTTTTTTCCCGCCAGGTCAAGCAAGTGAGCCCGTACGTAACGGGCAATGGCCTCAAACACCATGGCCACGACCACACCAATCGCCAGCGACCAGAGCGTGATAAATGCCTGGTTGGGCACAACACGGTCGTAAACGTTCATGGTAAAAAAAATGCTGGCCAGGGCCAGTACGTTAATCAGCACGGCACCGATTGCAGCGCTGCGGTAATAGCGCCGATAACGCCATAGTGTGGAGAACAGCCAATGGCCTGCGGCTTGCGGTGTCTCGTCGCCGGCACGTGCATCGATCTTGGCTTGAGGCTTCATGAGAATGGCGAAGCCGGTGTACATCCCGTCCATCGTGGCCTGATCGATTTCTACCGGGTCAAGGCTGATCTCCGGCAGGATCACTTGGTAACGGCAGGCGCGTTTGTCTTCGGCTTCGGTGTCCAGGCGATATCCAAGCAGAATGCAGCCACCGCGATCCTTGCGCAGCATAATGATCGGCATCAATTGCTTGGGCAGGGCCCGGACAGGACGCTCGATCATCCCGGCGGTCAGTCCGGCATTGGTCAGGCTGCGCATTGCCAGTGAGGGCGTCAGCAGGCCGACTTTAGGAAGCCCGGCAGTCAGGGCCTGCGGTGATTTACCCAGGTTGTAGTGATCACAGATCCAGGACACGCTCTGCAGGAGAGTGTCCTGGATCTGTGTTTGAGGCGCAGGCATCGCCTGTACGTCCACGTCTTGGTCAACGGGCGCGCTGTGAATAGCCATCAGATTCGGTCCTGGGCTGGGCTCGCCTGGTGGCGAACTTATCGGGATGGTTGTGTAGGGAGACACCTGGATGAAGCGGCATGCTGATGAGTGATGACGCGTCTCCCGGCGATTGGGATAATTCTGATCATTGAGTGGGCGGGTGTGAACGAGACTTGTCCCAAAAGCTGGGAGGAGGAAGCCAGGAATGTGCGTTTTGAGTTGAGCGGTGGATGACGATGCCGAGCACGGGTCAAGCGCTCGTTTACGAGCGCAAGTTTCTTGGTAACGTTATGAAAAAAATAGGATTGTCATCGCCGGTTATGTCAAGTCGACTCATTTGTCCTAATGGGGGGGATAGCTAAAACTGTTTGTTGTTTTCTTTCATTTCACATTTAGGATACCGTGCTGCTTACAAGACAAAATTGTAGGATTGTTCCTAGTCGGCTGTCAGAGTTATGGAGTCCTGAAGATGAAGTGGTCGATTGTTTCGCCTCTGCAGATTGCTTTGCTCGATGATCACGCGTTGATCAGGGAGGCACTGAAAGTCCGACTCTCCACAGAGTCGGATTTAAAGGTGGTCGGTGTGTATTCGGGGAGCCCTGCTTTACTTGAGGCGCTACGTAGTACGGCTGTCGATCTGCTGATTCTCGACTACCAACTGAGTGATGGGGAGCTTGATGGCTTGCGGCTGATTCAGCTACTGCGTAGCCATTACCCACAGTTGCGCATCCTGGTTTTCTCTTCAGTGGAGCGTCCGGCTACGGTCAATATGGCCATTCGAGCGGGTGCTAACGGTTTTTTTGGCAAGTCCCAGGAAACTGATGAATTGCTGTTTGCAGTCAGAACCGTTGCATTGGATCGTTTGTACCTATCGCCCAGTATGGCGGCAGAGCTGGACTCGATACCCAAGATGTCGGCAGCTGCGTCAGGCGCGGAGGAGGTCATGGATAACGGCGATCCGCTAGTCAGCTATCCTGCGCTATCTCCCAAAGAGCGTGAAGTGCTGCGCTGTTGCCTGGAGGGGATGTCGGTTTCGCAAATTGCTATCAAGTTTTTGCGCAGCCGTAAAACCATCAGCGGACAGAAACAGGCTGCACTGCGTAAATTGAATGTGCGCACGGACACAGAGCTGTTCAAGTTGCACCTGGACCTTAAAGATATTTGAATGAAGTGTCGGAAGTGTCTTAGGTGTGTGCTGCCCTCATTAATTTTTACCTTCTCTTTTAGTCGAGTTTTTCTACGGTCACGATAAAATTTTGTGGCTCTCTGCAAATTATATTCAATCATCATGCCCGCCAACACCCTGTTTCGGAACTTGCCTCCCGTACTTTCCGGATACCTACAAGCTATTTCTTAATCTGAAACTTTCCCGTAGGGGAACTGTAACGTTCCTAGTTTAGTGCGCTCTAGAGTTGTGACTCATGGCGGTGTCTTGTGCGACTGCAAGCGTCCTCTTTGAGCGACTACTCGGTGGAGGCATACCGCCGGAGAATAATTAAGTCCTATTACCAGCGATCAAGGATTTCAGATGAACTCGAATGATAAGAGTAGCAGCGCAGCGCAGCGGGTCACTGAGGCGGGAGCAGTGGGGGTGTTGGTCGAGACGTTGAACAACGACCACCCGACGGGGTCGGGCGGTGGCTCATTGTCGGCACCGTCAATCACCGCCGTGCTGGATACACACGGTGCTACGCAGATTGTCGATAACGGCGGCAGCATGGACGATCCCACTCCGCAATTGCGCGGCAGCGGTGAGCCAGGCTCAGTCGTGACGGTCTACGATAATGGCCAGGTACTGGGACAGACGTTGGTCGACAAAACGGGCAGTTGGAGCCTGCAGGTATTTTTCGACACCCCGATTGAGCCAGGTGAACATGTTTTTACCGTGGTCAATGAAGCAGGCGATGCTTCTGAGCCGTTCCATGTGACGGTAACCGCGGCGGACGTTGCCCAGCCCGTAGTCACCTCGGTGTACGATAATGTGGGTGAAACAGGCACGGTCATCAGCGGCGGGAGCACGGATGACAGCACCCCGACCTTCTCCGGCCAGGGTGAGCCAGGCACCTACATTTATCTGTACCAGGACAACAAAGTTGCCTCCAGGACTCTGGTAGGGGCAGATGGCAATTGGACAATCGATTCAGGTGAGTTGTCGCCGGGTCAGCATGTGTTCACGGTGAGGGCTCACGGCGGTGAGCATTCGGAGCCGTTTGTACTGAACGTGACAGGGGCTCCTGACATCCCCTCCAACAAACCGTTGATCGAATCGATTTACGACGATGTGGGAGAAACTGGTTCGGTTGTCAGCGGCGGTAGCACGGACGACAACACCCCAACCTTCAGCGGCAGGGGCGAGCCGGGGATCCGTATTTACCTCTTTGAGGGCAATACGCGTCTGGCCAGCGCTGTGGTGGATGCGGACGGCAGTTGGACCATCAGCGGGCAGGTTTGGTTGGCGCCAGGTGATCACGTGTTTACGCTGATGGACAATAACGGCGAGCGTTCGGAGCCGTTTGCGTTAAGCGTGAGCGAAACTTCTGAAGTTCCTGAGGTTCCTGAGGTTCCTGAGGTTCCTGAGGTTCCTGAAGTTCCAGAGGTTCCTGAAACCCCTTCTGGCAAGCCAGTGATCGAATCGGTTTACGACGATGTGGGGGAAACTGGCTCGGTCGTCAGCGGCGGTAGCACGGATGACAACACCCCGACCTTCAGCGGCAGGGGCGAGCCGGGGATCCGTATTTACCTCTTTGAGGGCAATACGCGTCTGGCCAGCACTGTGGTGGATGCGGACGGCAGTTGGACCATCAGCGGACAGGTTTGGTTGGCGCCAGGTGATCACGTGTTTACGCTGGTGGACAATAACGGCGAGCGCTCGGAACCGTTCGTGTTGACCGTGGCCGAGGCTACGCTTGGCAAGCCGGTGATCGAGTCTGCAGTGGACAATATCGGTGTCGACGTTGGTTTGATTGGCAACGGTGCTATCACCGATGACGCGCGTCCGACGCTCAATGGTCGCGGTGAGCCCAATACCACGGTCTCGTTGTACGTAGACGGCAGGTATATGGTGAGTGCCGTGGTGGCGGAGGATGGTAGCTGGAGCCTGCTCTCCCCGCGAGCCCTCACACCAGGCGAGCATGTGTTCACCGTGAGGGGTGATGATGTGGTGTCTGAGCCGTTCGTATTGACGGTGAGCAACGCCCCGCAAGCGGCCATATTGGTGATTGAGTCGGCGATTGACCAGACGGGTCCGGTGACTGGAGTGATTGGTGACGGTAGTGCTACTGACGAGCATCAGCCGATCTTCCGTGGCCATGGTGAGCCGGATGCGCCGGTGTTCTTGTTTGTCAGCACGGGAGGCGCGCGGGTGTTGGTCGGTAGCGGTGTGGTGCAGCCGGACGGTACGTGGGAAGTGGGTCTTGATGTCAACCGCTCAGTAGCCTCAGGCTACAATGTGTTCACAGTGTCCGATGGTGTAAACGACTCAGCCCCGTTCACCCTGCACATTGGCAGTGATGGGTCGACATTGATGACGGCAGTACAAGCCGAGACCGCCGTTGACCTGGCGCCCTTCACCCTGTCGTTGTCCGACCTGTTGCAGGACGTGTCGGGCGAGTTGTTTACCAATGAAGTGGCGCTGCCTCTGGTCAGTGACGTGCACCCCCTGCTGGATCTGGGTGCCGTTGTTGAGACTGAGGGTGGTGTCAGTGTCTCGGTAGGCGTTTTGAGTCTGACCCTGGAGCCAGAGTTGGCTTACGTGGCCTAAGGTCAGTTGATATCAACTGGACGTCGGCAGCCTCGCTTGGGGTTGCCGGCTTAAGGAAGTACTTACGCCATAACCTGTGAGGGCCATGTCTTTGCAGGTTGTTTTGTTTGCGAAGGTCATCGCCTTGAGGGGGGCGCCATGATCGAGATGATGGGTTTTTTTCATGAAAATAAAGCGCCCTTATCCGCTAATCCGCGAAGCTATTGGTCGGTTGCGGGTAAATCACTACAACGTTGTCAGATCGTTGCGTTTTACCAGTTCGTAGAGATCCAGCAGTGTGCTCGCATTGAGCTTGGACAGTAGGCGGGTTTTATAGGTGCTTATCGTTTTGCCGCTCAGTGACATACGTTCGGCAATTTGTTTATTGCTCAGCCCCTGAGTCAAGTACTGCAATACGCACAGCTCCCGGATGGAAAGCGTCCTTAGCAGATCCTCTTGAGTCGCCCCCATTTCAAGGGCGGTGAGAGAACGTTTCTGCCTGGGAAAATAGCGGTGTCCACTCTTGACGGCTTGAAGAGCGCTGATCAACTCACACAGGTCGTCGTACTTATTGACGAAACCATAAGCACCTGCCTCCATGCAGCGTATTTCCATGTGGTTCGATTCTTGAGCGGTCAATACAATGACTTTGACCTGCATACGCAGTGCTACCAGGCGACTGATGATTGTCAGGCCGTCTATTTTCGGTAGCCCGATGTCGAGTACCACCATCGCGGGTTGCAGTGCTTGGATGAGGTCCAGCGCATCAGCCCCGTTTCCCGACTCACCAACCACCGCGTGGCCTTCACTCTCCAATAAGAGGCGGACACTCATGCGGATGACAGGATGGTCATCGACAATTATTACCTGGTTGTTCATGGGAGCGATTGGGGAAAGTAATTTGAGTGAATGTTTCATCAAAAACCTACGGACTAGCAATTTGTTATTTTTTTGAGCCATGTCTTGAATGCTGTTGTCGTTATGATTATTGGTCCGGGTGGGCCGGTTTTTTTGTTTCGTGTTGGCTAAAGTGTTTTGTGATTGATGTAAGGGGTGTCTTGTGTTTGGCATGTCTGCTTTTTTTTGATGAGACTCATCAACAAGACAGTTCTTATAGGTTACTGAGTGCAGTGCGTTCAGTATTGTTTTTAGTGTGTATTGAATTCAATGCCTGAGTCCTTTACGTCGGATACTCCGAGTTCTGGTTCAGGTTTTTCGCCTATTTTTGAGACTTGTCTTAAAAAGCGGCGAGTCGTTTCTTTCATGATGAAGAGCGGCCTATTCTTGCCCGTTAAGGATATGGATTTTTTGCTAGAAGAAGAGGTGGTAGATGTCGGGCTTGATCAGGGTCGGGGTGCTCGATGAGCAGGAGGTGGTACGTTATGGTCTCTGCGTGCACCTGGCCGAACAGCCAGGAATTGTAGTTTCCGGAGCGTACAGCCAGGCTGACAGTGTCTTGTGGGCAGTAGAGCAGGGGGAAATTGATCTCTTATTGATGGGGTATATTCTTCAGGATATTAATGGCCAGTGCTTTATCAAAGCATTGAAGGATCGCCATCCTGAATTGCGAATACTGGCTTTTATAGCGACACCTTGCCCTGTGGCAATGGCCCTGTTGCTTGACTTGGGTGTGCACGGCATTGTTAGCAAGTACGAGCCGCTTGAGGTGTGCGTGCGGGCTATTCGTTTGCTGGCCGTTGGGCGACGCTACCTTTGCGAGAGTAGTGCAGTCAGTGACGTGAGCAGTGTGTTGGTTGAGCCTGTTGAGGCTGAAGAAGCATTAATTGCCCACCCCTTGTTATCCCAGCGAGAAAGGGAAGTGCTGCGGTTGTGCATTAATGGCATTACTGTGACTCGGATTGCTGAGATGTCTTCGCGAAGCCTTAAGACGGTTAGCACACAGAAGCAGTCAGCCTACCGTAAGTTGGGGTTGAAAAGTGATATAGATTTGTTTAGGCGGTTGTCACGTTATAGTGCTTGAATCCTATGGTCGGATTATTTTTTATTTGAGTGCTATCAATATCTATGGCGGTTTTTCAGAAAGCTGTCATGTGACATCTGATATTGACTATTGTACGTAAAAAACATGTTGCCCAATCGTTGCAGTTTTCTTCAATGAGTTTCGCCAGGCGGGGCGTACTGCACGAGTGTGGAAGTGTGTCGCACCATGGGTAATATCTTCATGATGGCCGTTGATGACTCGGTTTGCTATACGTTTGGCCTTTGCCCACGCGACGGGTTCTTGTGGTGAATAGTTTTTGGCACGGTTGGTCCAAGAAAACTGATTCCTTTCATACACCACTTGGCAAACACGAGTGGTCTGCCAATTGGCCCGGTTCATCGTGACCATAGCAACAGCAACCTGGCCTTCAAGTGACTCGCCACGTGCTTCATGATAAATATTGAGTGCCAGGCATATCAAAGCGTTTTGCAATGTCATTAATCAGCTCTCTGACCTTTTGGTAGATACCCGCTTAAGTTCAGAGGTATACATAGGAGATGAATTTTCTAGGGCGTGACACACGACATCCATGGGAACTGTCTCAATTTCAAGGTTGTGCATGAGGCAGTACAATCAATACAACAGGGTGGTTGTTTTTGAGCAACTCTGAAGGGCGTGCCGGGAAGTTAGGTCCTGTACGAAAGTAGTGTCGTAAACACCGGATGGCACAAGCCAGTGGGACCATCGCTGTATAATTTTTCGCGAGCTTGTCGAAGCGCGGTGGTCGACGAGGTTCGCCAGCGTCAGGACATGGCCCGCGCCGCCTTGGCCCTGATGGTTGACGGACAGGATGGCTTGGCCCTTCGTATAGAACCGGAGTGGTTTATTTACTCCTGCAATGTTGGCGTATCGAACGAAGGATGCTCCGATAGAAGGTGATGCCACTCCATTTGAAACCAGGGTGTGAATTGCGCGGGAGACTCTGAAAGTTGGACTGAAATCTCGGCCCGGGTCTGCCACATGATCTCGCTGACTTCTTCAGTAGCGGGTGAGACCACCGCGTCAGATTGAGCAACCAATACATGACACAGTTCGTGCTCCGCGCCGATCGAACCAAAGCGCGCATGGTACTCAAAGCTGTATAAGAAGCGGCAGGAGGCAGAAACTCCCAGCTCTTCACGCAGACGACGAGACGCGGCATCCATAATAGTCTCGCCAGGTGCCGGATGACTGCAGCAAGCATTCGACCAGAAACCTGGCCAAAGCATTTTACCGGCAGCACGACGCTGCAGCAGATGGCGCCCGCGGCTGTCGATCAGATGCACGGAAAATGCGCGATGCAGCTGTCCTTCTCCCAGGTGTGCGACGCGTTTGTCACAAACACCGATCGGTACATCTTGTGCGTCAACTAACACTACATTGTTGGTCATTCTGTATTCTCTTCGCTGCTACGCTTTTCTATCCAGGTAGGGGACTTGCCCCCAGGCGCTGACTAATGTCAAAGCGGTGTCAGTGAACCCCGGATCGGCACGCAGGTTGGTCATGGCATCAAGGTCGCTTTGCGTGAGAAGCCCGAGTTTCAGCAGCGCTGGCCCGGCCTGTGCTGTGGTCGCAGCCCAGAAGGCGTCGGCAGGGCTGTTGTCGCCGATTCGGCCTTCAAGGGTGCGATGCCCAATGTTGGAGAGCCCCCGATCGTGTAACCGGCTGGGAAGAGTATCGGCCCAGAGCATGTCGGACCCAATTGAGCGCTCCAGGAGAGTGATTCCGGCTTGGGCTACCTTGCGGAACAGCGGGTTCTCAGTTCTCAAGCTCGGTTGTAGGCTCACGTCCTCGATTACCAGCCAGCCACCCGGGCGGACCCAGGTGACGGCGCGCGTGAGTATGTCTTCGCGTTCGCAGAGGTGACACAAAAGCGCTCGAACGTGCACCACGTCAAAGGATGCCGCAGGAAAATCATCAGTCTTGGCATCATGGGTCATCACCTGAATGCCGTGTATATCGGTGAGGAATCGAGTGTCGATGTCGGTGGCGACCACTGTCGCGTCGGGATATCGCTTGGACAGCCAGCCGGCGAGCGATCCGGCACCAGCGCCGAGATCGAGGATGGTCGATTTGCCCACAAGATCCAATTGATCAAAAACCGCTTGGCTCAACGGGTCAAATACACGCTCCAGGGTGCGCAGCCGTGCCAATTGTCCCGCGTGCTGATCAGCGAGATAGCTGCTGGTATAGCCGGGTTCTCCGGTGGAGTCAGTAGTGGTCACAGTACGACCTCCAGTCGATCAGGGCAGCGATTGAGGAATCCACGTTCGGTGGGCTGGAACCCCGGAGCCCAGCGCACGTTTGGAAAGGCCTGTAGCAGCATGCGAGCGCTGATAGTGATCTCCATCTGTGCCAGCATCGATCCCAGGCAGAAGTGACGCCCCGCGCCGAAGGCGAAATGAGTTGTCGTGTGGTCGGTACGCGACATATTGAAGGTGTCAGGGTCGCTGAATTGGTCCGGATCACGGTTGGCCGAACCGATAAGACAAGCTAGGGTTGCGCCAGCAGGAATCGTTCCCGACGGCAGTTCCAGTGATTCTCGGGCCTCCCTGAGTACCAGTTGCAGGGGAGGGTTGCGTCGCAGGGTTTCGGCGAGCGCATTGTCCATCAAGTCTGGATTAGCCATCACCGCCTCTTTGACGCCAGGCTCGCTCAGCAGATTGACAATCAGATTCGCCAGGGCGCCGTGACTGGTTTCGCTACCGGCAGTCATCAGGATCGCGCAGTAGGACCGCACGAACGTTTCGGACAACGGCTGACCGTCAATCCGTGCCGCCAGGAGCTGCGAGATCAAATCGTCTGAGGGTTCAGCGCGGCGTGCGTCGATGTGTGGCTGGATGAAGTCGTAGAAACTGTCACGGTTGGATAGCCCACCGGTCAACAGTGCCGGATCCTGTCGATAGTTGCCCATGTAAGCGAAGCCGATGGCACACCAGTTTTTTAGTCGCTCCACCTCTTTGGTGGTTTCAGCCGGGAGACCCAGCACACGAGCCATCACCCGAACCGGCAGCGCTGCGGTGAAATCAGCAATGAGGTCTACCTGGGGGCGGCTGTGCATGTGCGCCAGCAGGTCGGTGGTCACCGAGGTGATGGATGCTTCGAGCGCTGCGAGGGCCTTGCTGCGGAACGATGGGCTCAGCAATGCTCGGTGCTGAGCATGTTCACAGCCATCCATAGTAACAATCGTGTGTCCCAGCAGCGGTCCAATCTGCCAAGTGTAGTTATTGTTGCTCGCCCCGGGATGGGTCAATGCGGCTTTGACATCCACATACCGACTGACCAGCCATACATCTGTAGGCTCGTCGTAAACGATCGGTAGAGTGGTACGTAAACGCTCATACAAAGGGTAGGGGTCGATTTCGAACTGCCGGGATTTCAGGGTTGGAGGGGTAAGTTCCAAGTCTACTTGCCGGTTGTCCTGTGTCGTAGAGCCTGCGGTGTGCAGGTGATAGCGGGAAACGCTGCGGTGCCAGTCGCCCGCTGCCCGGATAACCTGACGCAGCCGGTCTGGGTCGGTCGCGGCTGACGGCCGGTGATTTGCACGCTGGGCAGTGACCGCTGTGAACTGCGCGACAGCCGTGTTCACCATCTGATGGGCGGCATCGATCGCGGTAGGCCAGTCGATGCCATTGTTTTGCGCCAGTATCGAGACCAGGTTGAAGCGCTCACCACACACCACGTCTTTGGCAATCGAATGGATATCGTTCGTCCACGCCATGATATCGGCGCCGTGTTCACGCAGCGTGTTCCACCATCGGGCATGCGCTGAATGCTCGTACGGGTCGAGAGTTTCGGCCGCATCGATGAGGTCAAAGAAGAACAGGGCGCCGAACGAGTCCCTGCGTAACGGCAGATACTCGGCCAGCGTGAGCGCCGAATTGGTTTCCCGCACTCGTACCAACGTCGCCTGCGCACGCAGATGTTGGAGCAAATGCTGCACGAGCCTATGCCGCCAACTATCGTCTCCCCAGCACAGGGTCCGAGGCCATAGATCATCGACCAGAACAACCAGCATTGGGTCATCAAACCGACTGATCTCACCCGATGGATCAGCACCGCCGCTCTCGGTCAAAGCCTGCATCGCGATGATGAAACGGTCCAACGCACCGTTTTCCGCCCAGGGGCCATCATCAATGCGGTCATCGAGAGTGAGCGCCCACAGATACCAGCACACCAGAGTCTCGGCTCGGTGTATGGGAGCCTTCCCGCACAACGCCATCCCCAGCTCGAGCAGCGGAGTGGTACTCAACCGATGCGCACCGCGGCGGCCGATCAAGCCGTATTGCTGCGCCCAAGCGAGAGCATGCGCGCGCAACTGATCACTGTCGGAACGCGGGGGTGGGCCGGAGAAGGGCAGCCGAATCTCGGGAATAATCAGCGGTGTCGGTGGGGAATGATTGCTGTGCTGGGTACCGGGATCGCCTTCGTCTTGTACCGGCGGCATGATGCTCTCCTCGTCAATCAACTTTTTATAAGATGTGGTTGAGTAAATGCTTGCTATTGCGCTTGCAATGCCTGCCGTAACTACGAAGGAGACCCAAGGCAAGTAAGTAGCAGCTTTGCACTGTCAGCCTGACCTTACTTGAAAAGTTAATGCCTTGGGGGCGGGAAAAGTCTGAAGTTAATAAAGAAAAAACCCTGCTCTACGCATTGCATAAGTAGTATGTCAGGTGGGAAAGATGCACGTTTTTCAGTTGCGCGCACAGGTGTGCGACACCCGTATGGATGTCGCATGTTAATACCGTGCCGCCGCACAACTAACACGATGATGCTTTTAGCGTTCCATTGCAGTTGTTTATGATTTTTATAATCGTGGCTGGTCCAGTGAAGGAGGTAATGAAGTCTCCGCCGTTGGCCATTTTGCAGCTTGCGGTGATCCAGCATGCGCCCTCAGCGTTGAGGCGAACCGTTTGAATAACTCCGGATATTCCTGCGGACACAGAGTCTCTCTGACTGCAGGACTGATAGGCAGGGCTATTTTGCCAGGCATTTTTGCATGTGTTGATATCCTCAGCATGGACTGCTTGTATTTGAAGCAGGGCTGCAAGTGCTAGAAGAAAACTGATAATTGAGCTTCTCATTTTATGACATCCTCTAGATGTGCGTTTCCCCCGTGTGGAACTATGAGCTTGCTTTTTTTGTTGTGTCTACTGTCATAGTTGACAGGTATTTTGAGAGGGTGGAAGGCTTTTTATAATTATTATGACTATTGGTCGTGGGGGATATCGGATGATGTTATAGGTTGGTTGGAGTTGTTTGGTCAGTGTTGAACTCACGGTTAGTGGTTGGTACTTCCACGATGCGAATACCCGGAAGCCCCAAGCAAGTGAGGATTTCCGGATGTTTTTCCACGGTGGAGCGGTAAACCCTCAGGCTTGTACCAACCCTGGCTTCAAGGCTGCGTGCGCCCATTCATCCAAGGGCTGTAGTCCACCTGTACATACCCCGTGGGCAGACCCTTGGGGTAGTTGGAAAACCCCGGCATCTGTCGCAGGTCCAGCAGTTTGCACTGCGTGACGAGGCGTTGCTGCAGCGCGCTATCCACCTTGAAGCCTTGTAGCCGATACCGGCTTTGATTCAGGTTGACCATGCACTCACTGACTTTGCCTTGTGCATCGGCGATGAAGTGGAAGCTGGCTACGCCGATACTGTCGATGGCATGTCCGGCAAACAGTTGCTCACGGAAGAAGCGGATCTGCTTATAGAAATCGATACGGGCCGTATGCTTTTGTTGCTCCTCCTCCGACATGCCGAGCAGAGGGGTGAATACCATGGGCGCGACAATCACCTGAGTGTCCTTGGCATCGGCGAAGACCTTGGGTGAGACCTCGGGAAACAGGGTGGTCCAACACAGTTCAGTCACCAGTTTGCCCAGCTTGGCCTGGCGCAGGTTGTTCAGGTCTTGGTTGGGCAGCAGGGTCCCGCGTTTGGTCGAGCAATCCACTACATGGTTCTGCGCGTCGACGGTCATGATCATATTCATCACGCCTGTCAGCTCTTGCTCATTGGCAGCCAGGGCATAGCTGCGCAGTATCATTTGGAAAGTGGTGACGAATTTTTCATCCTTTTGCTGCATTTGTGCTGCCGCCAAGGCCGCTGCCTGTTCGGGCGTGTGACTCTGGCAGCCGGACAGTGAAAGCAGGCTTGCACCGAGCAATGCCAGCAGCCAGCGGGACGAAGAAGACGTGTTGAATTCCATTTCTTGGGGGCTCGTATACAAATAGACTGGGGAAATGTAGACGGGAACCATTCTCACCCATCAAGCGCTAAAGTGCGATTCGAAATAACAAAAACCGTGGCGCTGGAGTATTTGGTTGTAACGACTGACGGTTGATTCTGCCTATGTTTGATCTATGGATCTTCTTTGTCTATATTTGAGTCTGTAGATTCATTATGAGGTGGCAGCCATGAGCCTAGCCCTCCAAGCGCAACCCTTCACTCGGGAACAATGTGTCGCCGGACTACGGGCGGCCGTGAGCATCCTTGAGAAATGGCAGGCCAGCAGCGACCAGGCCTGCCGCATCCTGCGTATCTCGCGCAGTACCTACACCCGCGCCCGGCAGCGTGATGTTGCATGGTCCGTCAGCCTGGACTTCGATCAGATGCAGCGCATCAGCTTCGTGCTCAATATCCACGCCACGCTGCGCATGGTGTTCGATAACCCCGAGAACGTGTATGGCTTCCCCGCAATGGCCAACGACAACAGCTTCTTCAACGGGCGCTCGCCCCTGGAGATCATGGCTCAGGGCGATATGATTTCGCTGTACGAAACCTTCCGCCGCATCGATGTGCTGCGTGGCGCGCAATGGTGACGCTGAACCAGTTGGGTGAGTTGCCGGGGGGCCAGTTGCAGGCCTATCGCCTAGTCAATTCAAAATTCCCGCCGATTGCATTGTTTGATGATGTGGCGGATGCCGACGAGTTTGAGGCGCTCTATCAGATCCAGGCTCTGACCAACCCGCGACTGGGCAATGAGGTCGGCCGGATCGAGCTGATACCCCGTAGGGAAATCCCGTTCGGGATTGTGGGATGTTCCTACGCAATTGCGCCGTTCACCCACGTCAATCCGGCCGGCTCGCGTTTCAGTGCTGGTGATTTTGGCGTCCTGTACCTGGCTGCGACGATAGAAACGGCACTGGCAGAGGTGCGTCATCACCAGAACCAGTATTGGTCCGGGGTCCATGGCCTGAACTATGAGCGTTTTGTCTTTCGCGGGCTGTCGTGCACCTTTGCCGGTGATTCGATGAAGGATGCGACGTCGGTGCCGATCAGCGACCCGATCTACGATCCCGACGACTACAACGACTCCCATCGTTTGGGTAGCGCACTGAAGAAGGCCGGCTGCCCGGGCCTTCGTTATCTGTCAGTGCGTGCAGAGGGCAACCACTGTTGGGCGTTGCTGACACCCAGGCCGGTGTCGTCGATTGTCCAGGCCTCTCATTACGAGATGGTCTGGAATGGGCAGATCACCAGTGTCAGCAAGATCAGCGAAGCCTGACGCTGGCGGGTCAGATCTGCCCGCGCACCAGGATTGACTCATCGATCTGCGCAATCGAGGTAACCCCGGTCAGGGTCATGGCCACGCGCATTTCCTTGGCAAAGATATCCAGCAGGTTTTCCACGCCACGCTGCCCATCCGCGGCCAGGGCGTAGGCGGGGGCGCGCCCCAGTAACACCCCACGGGCGCCGAGGGCGAGCATGCGCACCACGTCCAACCCGGAACGAACCCCCGAGTCCACCAGCACCGTGAGATCACTGCCAACCGCCTGGGCGATCTCAGGCAGCGCCTTGGCGGTGGACAGCACGCCATCGAGTTGGCGGCCGCCGTGGTTGGACACGACGATGCCGTCAGCGCCGAAGCTCACGGCATCCTTGGCATCCTGTGGGTCGAGGATGCCCTTGATGATCATTGGGCCCTTCCAGAACTCACGGATCCATTCCAGGTCTTTCCAGCTGATGGAGGGGTCGAAGTTGGTGGCCAGCCAGCCAATGTAATCTTCAAGGTGGGTCGGTTTGCCCAGGTATTTGGAGATGTTGCCCAAGTCATGAGGGCGGCCCATCAGCCCTACATCAAACGCCCAGGCCGGTTTGGTCACGGCTTGCAACATGCGTCGCTGGGCGGCGTACGGGCCCGACATCCCGGAGTGAGCATCACGGTAGCGGGCGCCGGGGGTTGGCATGTCGACGGTGAAGACCAGGGTTTTCACCCCGGCGGCTTGCGCGCGCTCCAGGGCGTTTTTCATGAAGCCGCGGTCTTTCAACACATAGAGTTGAAACCAGATCGACTGCGCGGTCTGCGACGCCACTTCCTCGATCGGGCAAACGGAAACGGTCGACAGGCAAAAAGGGATGCCTTTATTGGTCGCCGCGTTGGCCACCTGGACTTCCCCGCGTCGGGCAAACATGCCGGTCAGGCCCACCGGGCTCATGACCACCGGCATCGCCAGCGGTTGGTCGAACAAGGTGGTTTCCAGGCTCAGGCTCTCGACGTTACGCAGCACACGCTGGCGCAGGCTGATGTCTGCCAGGTCCGAACTGTTGGCCTTGAGGGTGTGCTCGGCGTACGCGCCACCGTCAATGTAGTCGAACAGGAAGCGCGGCAGTTTGCGGCGTGCGGCTTCGCGGTAATCCGATGCGGACGAAATGATCATGAACAGTGAGGCCCCGGAATAAAGAAAACGGTGGGTGGAGGATAGCCAAAGGCTTTTCATGGTAAAAACAACTTTTACAACTTCATTCAAGTCGCAAATGGAATAGTCATGAACCTGCGAACGCTGCGAGCCTTTGTCGAAGTGGTGCGCCAAGGCAGTTTCTCACAAGCGGCCGAGATGGTTTCGCTCACGCAATCGAGTGTCAGCAAAGCGGTCAAGACGCTGGAAGAGGAGTTGGGCACGCCGTTGTTCAGCCGTATCGGCCATAAGAGCGAACTGACAGCCGCCGGTGAGATTGCCTACCGCCGCGCCTTGGTGTTGCTCGCCGAACGCAACGACCTGGTGGCCGAGATTAATGACCTACTGGGGCTCAAGCGTGGCGTGTTGCGCATCGGCTTGCCGCCAGTGGGCAGTGGTGAATTGTTTGCCGCGATGTTTGCGGTGTATCGCCAGCGTTACCCGCAGATCGAGATCGAGCTGATCGAGCATGGCAGCAAGAAGCTGGGCGAGTGCCTGCAAGCGGGGGAGGTGGACGTGGCTGCCCTGCTGGTGCCGGTGGAGGGTGAGTTTGAGTATCAGGACGTGCGGGTCGAGCCGTTGATGGTTGTCCTGCCCAGCAGCCATCCATTGGCGGGACGCAAGAGTGTGGATTTTTCCGACTTGTCCGACTCACCCTTCATACTGTTCGAGGCCGGGTTTGCCCTGAACCGCATCATTCTTTCCGCCTGCGAGCGCCGGGGCGTCTCGCCGAAGGTTTCGGTGCGCAGCGCCCAGATCGACTTTATCGTCGACCTGGTCGGCGCGGGCCTGGGTGTTGCCTTCCTGCCGCGCATGCTGGCCTACAAGCACCTGCATGCCGGCATTGCGTTGATTGCGTTGGATGAGCCCCAGACTGACTGGCATATAGCCCTGACCTGGCGGCGTAATGCTCACTTGCCGCCAGCAGCACGAGCCTGGCTGGATCTGGCGACCGAGATGGGTAACGTTCCTTCCCACTAGCCAGGCCTGGTTCAGAAGTTGTACTTGAGGCTGGTCATGAAGTTTCGTGGTGCGCCATAGACCCCTTCCGAATACACCCGGGCATAGTACTCGCGGTCAAACACGTTGTTGAGGTTGACCGTCGCACTGAGGTTTTTCGAGATGTCGTAGCGGGCCATCAGGTTGGCGATGGCGTAGCTGCCCTGGTGGTAGTAGTGCAAGTCCTCGCCGGTCTTGGTCTGCCAGTTCACGCCACCGCCGACGGTGACCTTGTCGAGCATGCCTGGCAGGCGGTAGGAGGTGAAGGTCTTGAGCATATGGCGCGGCAGCGCAGTGACGATGCGCTTGTCATCGGCATCGGTGGTGACGCTGTAGGCATACCCGGCAGACGCCTGCCAGCCTTCACCCAGTTCGCCGTTCATTTCCAGTTCGACGCCTTGGGTCTTGGCGCTCTGTTCGATGCGATAAGCCTGGGTGTCGGATTGCCACACCGCCAGGTTGTCCTGCTCAAGCCTGAACAGGGCCAGGCTGGCGTTCAGTTGCTCATCGTAGAAGCTGCCCTTGATCCCGACTTCATAACCCTTGCCTTCCAGTGGTGGCAGCGCGCCGCGGTTGACGTCGCGCACATAGGAGGCTTGTGGGTTGAAGATCTTGGTGTAGCTGGCGTACAGCGACCAATTGTGGTCCAGGTCATAGACCACCCCGGTGTACGGGATGAACACGCCGGTTTCCCGTTCCTTGACCGAACTGGTGCCAGCGCCATACAGCAGGGTGTTGGTATCGCGCTTCCAGTCGGTCAGTCGTCCGCCGAGGATCACACTCAAATCGTCGGTCACATGCAGGCGCGACGTCAGGTAGGCGGCGTATTGTTTCTCGCGGATGCTGCCTTTACCGACCACCGGGGTGGCGGGCTTGGGTGCGTCGCCGTTCCAGGCCTGGTAGTTCGGCACCTTGAAGCCATAATCCCAGAGCCAGTCGTTGTAGTTGGGCGTGTGCTCCTCGTAATCGGTGGCGGTGATGCCGGTGATCAACTCATGTTCACGCCCGAACGCGGAAAACGGGCCGGTGAAGTAGGCGTCGAGGCTGTCCTGGCGCGGCGTGCCTGACCAGCGCACCGGCAGCAGTGTGGCCCCGGAACCGGTGGCCTGGTCGAGACTGCCGATGGTGAACGAAAAGAACTCGTCGAACTTGTTCTCGGTGTGACCGTATTCGATCTTGCCGCTCCAGCCGTTATCGAACTGGTGCTCGATGGAGGTGAAGTAGTTGGTCTGGTCATGGTCGTTATACGACCAGTTCGGCGCACTGTTGAGGGAGCGCTTCATGTGGGTTTTCTGACCATCGCTGAACAGCGTCTGGTAGCCGCCGCGCAGGGGCGCATCCACTTGCGTTTTCTGGTAACTGAAGCCGGCAGTCAGCAGAGTGGCGTCGCTGAGGTCGAACTCGGTAATGCCGTAGATCAGTTGCGAATCCTGCTTGAAGCGATCGACCCAGGCCTGCTCGGTCTTGTAGTCCAGCACTAGGCGCCCGCGGATGTTACCGGTCTCGGTCAACGGCCCCGAGACGTCAACGCCGGTGCCGTAGCGGTCCCAACTACCGGCTTCGGCAGTGATGCTGGCCTGGGCCTCGGCCGTGGGGCGTTTGCGGATCAGGTTGATCGTCGCCGAAGGGTTGCCCATGCCACTGATCAGGCCGGTGGCACCGCGCACGATTTCCACACGGTCGTACATGGCCGTGCTCTGGGTGTAGTTATCCATGCGAGTCGAGGTGGGGACGCCGTCGATCTCGAAGTTCTGGATCTGGAAACCGCGGGACCAGTAGCTGTCATTCTCAGTGCCCAGGCCTGCGCGGGTCACGGCAATCCCGGGGCTGGCTTCCAGGACATCGGTGAGGTTGTTGAGTTTCTGGTCATCCAGGCGCTGGCGGGTGATCACCGTGACCGATTGCGGGGTTTCTTTTTGGGTCAGGTTGAGCCGGGTGGAACTGCTGGAAGAATAGGCGGTATAGGAGCCATTGCCTTCACTGGTGGACCCCGGCGCCTTGCCGGAAATGGTGGTGCTACTCAACTCCAGGGCGGTGGAGGAGGCCGGTGCCGCCTGCAACTGATAACGCCCTTCACCTACGGGTACGGCGATCAAACCGGTATTGCTCAGCAGCAACTGCAACGCCTGGTCGACGGAAAAAGTGCCGTTGATGGCCTGGCTGATTTTACCTGCGGTCAGTGCGGCGTCGCCTGCAAGAGAAATCCCGGCCTGGAGCGAGAGCTGGTTCATTTGGCTGGCCAGTGGCCCGGCGGCGATCTGGTAATGCTGCGCCTCGGCCCAGGCGGCAGGACTGAGGCTGGTCAGGGCGATTGCCACCGAGTAGGCAAATGCTGGCAAGGGCGCAAGGGCGCGTAGTGACATCGGGGGATCCTTTTAGAGAGGCATGGTCACTAGCTAAATCGAATGAGAATGAAAATCAGGAAGGGCCGGCGAAAAAATACCTAGCGCGGTTTCACCGTGGTCCACCCGGGGAAGGTCTGTTCAACACGGATCGGTAATACGCCGGCGAGCATTGCCAGGGCCTGATCGGTGTCGCGCAGCGGGAACGTGCCCATGACCCGCAGGTGGGCAACCTCAGGATCGACCCCCAGATGCCCACGGCGATAGGCGGCCAGCTCCTCGATAAACTGGGAAAGGCTCATATCCTCGGCCAACAACACGCCTTTGCTCCACGCCTCACGTCCGGCCAGTGCCGGTTCAGAGGCACTGACGCTCTGCTGGTCGAAGGACAGGCGCTCGCCGGCCTTGGCCACGCGGGTGTGGTGGGTGGCGCTGCACCGAACCTGTACCGCCCCCTCATAGACATTGAGCTGGGTGCGTGCAGCCCGTTCACGTACGCTGAATCGAGTCCCCAGCGGCGTGAGGTTGCCTTGGGCGGTGTGCACTACAAATGGGCGAGGGTCGGGGCCGGTGGCGATCAACACTTCACCTGCGTACAGGCGCAGGCTGCGTTGCGAGGGGCCAAGGTCAAGGTCCAGCGCCGTGGCGCTGTTGAGCCAGATCCGCGAGCCATCGGCCAGGGTGCGTTCGAGGATGTCCCCGGTGCCAGTGCGATAACCCGCCTGCCAGGCCAACAGTTGCTCGGTCAGCGCATCGTGGCGCCAGGCCAGCCCGCCCAGCAGCAACCCACCGCTGATGACTGACAAGGTGCGCAATACCTGGCGTCGGGAGCTTGGGGTGTGATGCAGGGCCTGCAAGGTTTGGCTGACGGTGTCGATATCGCCCTGCAACGGCGCAAAGCGCTGGCTGACGCGTTCCACATAACGCCAGGCCTGGCGATGGCTATCACTTTGCGCCAGCCACTGTTGCCAGGCGTGTTGTTGCGCGAGGTCATGGGGCTCGCTGCTCAGGCGGGCAAACCAGTCGGCGGCCTCTTGCAGGGTTTGGTGGTCAGGTGTCGGGGCAGGCATCTGTCAACTCAACGCCTCGTCCAGTTCTGCTTCCAGCAGCAGGCACTGAAACATGGCCTTGGACATGTAATGGGTGACCGTCCGTGGGCTGACGCCCAAGTGTGCGGCAATGGCCTGGTAACTCATGCCTTGCAGTTGCGCGAGCATAAAGGCCTCGGCAACGTTGGGCGGTAGGCGTTCAAGCATGGCCTGCACCTGTTGCAGGGCTTCAAGCACCATGGCCCGGTGTTCTTCCGAGGGCATGCAGTGCTCGGGCCGACTGGCCAGTACTTCCAGCCAGGCGCGTTCGACTCGCTGGCGCCGCCAGAAGTCTACGCAGACATGCCGTGAGATCGCACTCAGATAGGCCCGTGCATGGCCTTCGCTGTTGAACGCCTTGGGTTTGCTCAACAGCCGCACGAACACATCATGGGCCAACTCAGCAGCGTCGCTGCTATTGCCCAGTTTCTTGTGCAGCCAGGCGCGCACCCAGCCGTGATGCTCTTGATAGAGCCAGCCGACATTGGAAGGATCGGGAGATTGAGGCATGCCGCGAGCGCACTCCGTCATCAGGTTCGGTGCCTGGATGAGCTAATGGTAATTATTCTCAATACTACCCTTTGTCGAGGTTTCTTCACAACTGGCACTGCGCAACCCTGGTGGATCTTTTTGCGGCGGGTTCACAGTCGCTGGAATCCCATTTTAGGCTTTTGAATCCAATCGATATTCTGTAGCCTTGCGCAGCTTCACCCGTGCTTGATGAACACAATCACTTCGTCCGGCGGCGCCCGAAGGGCTCCAGAGCCGGTGGTACACTCGACTTTCGCGCAACTGCGCCTGCAGGTCTTGCGAACATGACGCAAATTTCCGAACGCCTTCTGGTCCAAGCCCACCTCGATGCCAAGCAACCCAAGGTGCTCAGTGCCGAGGAAGAGGCAAGCTTACGTTCTGCCATCGCTGCCGAGCTCAAGGCTCAAGATGCGGTGCTGGTGGCGCATTTCTACTGCGACCCGGTGATTCAGGCCCTGGCCGAAGAAACCGGTGGCTGTGTTTCCGACTCCCTGGAAATGGCCCGCTTCGGCGCCGCACACCCGGCCAAGACCGTGCTGGTCGCCGGCGTGCGCTTCATGGGCGAGACGGCGAAAATCCTCACCCCCGAAAAACGTATCCTGATGCCAACCCTGGAAGCCACGTGCTCCCTGGACCTGGGTTGCCCGGTGGAAGAGTTTTCGGCGTTCTGCGACCAGCATCCGGAGCGCACCGTGGTGGTCTACGCCAACACTTCGGCGGCGGTCAAAGCGCGCGCGGATTGGGTGGTGACTTCCAGTTGCGCCCTGGAAATCGTCGAAAGCCTGATGGATAACGGCGAAACCATTATCTGGGGCCCGGACAAGCACCTGGGTACCTATATCCAGCGTCAGACCGGTGCCGATATGCTGCTGTGGGACGGTGCTTGCATCGTCCACGAAGAGTTCAAGTCCAAGCAATTGGAAGACATGAAGGCGCTGTACCCGGATGCAGCGATCCTGGTGCACCCGGAATCACCGACCTCGGTGATCGAGTTGGCCGATGCCGTGGGCTCCACCAGCCAGTTGATTGCGGCGGCGCAGCGTTTGCCGAACAAGACGTTTATCGTCGCCACTGACCGCGGCATTTTCTACAAGATGCAGCAGCTGTGCCCGGACAAGGTCTTTGTCGAGGCGCCAACCGCCGGTAACGGCGCGGCATGCCGCAGTTGCGCGCACTGCCCGTGGATGGCGATGAATACCCTGGAGCGCACGTTGCAATGCCTGCGTGAAGGCAGCAACGAGATCTTCGTCGAGCCTTCGCTGATTCCCCATGCGGTACGCCCGCTCAAGCGCATGCTGGACTTTACCCAGGCGGCCCGCCTGAAGTTGGCCGGCAACGCCTGATTCACGGCTGATGCAGTAAAAAATGTGGGAGCGGGCTTGCTCGCGAAAGCAGTGGGTCAGTCAACATCAATGTTTGCTGGGCCGACGTCTTCGCGAGCAAGCCCGCTCCCACATTTAGATCTCCATTGTTCTGGTGCTATTTCTTTTTCTTCGGGATTCGCACCAATTGCGTGTCCGAATAGATGTCATGCCAGGCGCGTTTTTTCTTGTCCACCAGCGACCAGATAAACCCCAGCCCCGCGCACAACCACGACGCAATCGACACCACAAAACGCAACAGCGCCTGCCACAGGCTGATGCGTGAACCATCCGTGTTCTGCACGCGAACGCCCCATACCTGCATGCCCAGGGTCTGCCCGGAATGGGTCCAGAACTTGGCGAAGAAGCCAAACAGCACAAAAAACAGAATCGTCGACAACAACGGATCACCGTCCAGGGCCCCGGACTCCGAGAGCGTGCGCATCTTCGCTTCACCCACAAAGGCGATCCACACCAGCTTGTAGAGCAAGGCGGTGACGATCAGCAGGGCGGTACACAACAGGAAGTCATAGAACATCGCTGCCAGACGACGGCCCAGGCCAACGGCGGGGAATTCGCCTTGGGGGCTCAGCAGGTGTTTCGACATGGCTCGGCTCTCTGGAGGAAAAAAGCCATTTTACGGTCAAACGCACATAAAAAAGCCCCTGATGTCAGCATCAGGGGCTTTTTGTCGCAGTAGGGATCAGGCTTCTGCTTGTACTTCGTCAGCCTGCATGCCTTTCTGGCCCTGCACTGCGACGAAGGTCACTTTCTGGCCTTCTTTCAGGCTCTTGAAGCCGTTGCCCTGGATGGCGCGGAAGTGTACGAACAGATCCGGACCGCTTTCAGGGGTGATAAAACCAAAACCTTTCTCGTCGTTAAACCACTTGACGGTACCGCTCTGACGTTCAGCCATTTTCTTCTTTCCTTTGACGCTAAAAATTGATGACAGTCCCTTTCACACGAAAGAGTACTGGGCTGGGTTGCAGGAAAGTAAGAGACATCGAACGGGTTGTAGCTAACTTTGGCTACTGCCCAGGTCCAGGTTCAAAGCGACCCATGCAAACACAGTGGGCAAACTCTACGACAACTAAGGCAGAAAAAACAAGCCCTCTAAAAGCCCTGTATTTACGGGTCATGATGACAATTCGATCACTATTGCCGAAGTGTCTTATTCGATAGTGTGAGTCACTTGTTATAGGTTAATCGACATAACATTGACTATCGTCAGCGCACTGTTTTATGGCGGTTGTGTTACACATTAGTGCAAGTGAACACAACCGCGTTACTTATAGGAACAGTCAATCAGCCACGGTAGTAACGTTGTGGCACGAATGGCATTTTACTTACACGAAGTGGCACCTTTTTCCCACGCACCAACGCAGAGACTTCGCTATCCAGTGCGGTAAAGGCCATGTCGAGGTAGCCCATGGCGAGCGGACCGCCGAGGCTTGGGCCAAAGCCGCCGCTGCAAACGGTGCCGATCACGGTGCCGTGTTCATCGACAATCTCTGCACCTTCGCGTACCGGCGTGCGTTCCTGTGGCAGCAGGCCAACGCGTTTGCGGCTGATACCGGTCTGCTGCTGGGTGAAGATCCGATCGGCGCCGGGGAAACCGCCGGCACGCGCACCGTCAGCGCGGCGGACCTTGGAAATGGCCCACAACAGACTGGCCTCAATCGGCGTGGTTTCGGTGTTCATATCGTGGCCATAGAGGCACAGGCCGGCTTCCAGGCGCAGGGAGTCGCGGGCGCCCAGGCCAATGGCTTCGACTTCGGTTTCGGCGAGCAGGCTGCGGGCCAGGCTTTCGGCACTGGCCGCGGGCACCGAGATTTCGAAACCGTCTTCGCCGGTATAGCCGGAACGGCTGACATAGCATTCCACCCCCAGCAGGCGCAGGGGCGTGAACTGCATAAAGGTCATCTTGGTCACTTCCGGTGCCAGGCGCGCCAAGACCTTCACCGCTGCCGGGCCTTGCAGGGCCAGCAGGGCACGTTCCTCAAACAGCGGCTCGATCTGGCATTGCTCGCCGATATGCTGGCGCAGGTGGGCCAGGTCCTGATCCTTGCAGGCGGCGTTGACCACCAGGAACAGTTCGTCGTTACCCAGGTTGGCAACCATCAAGTCATCGAGGATGCCGCCCTGTTCGTTGGTGAACATGGCGTAGCGCTGCATGCCCACGGGCAGGTCGATGATATCCACCGGCACCAGGGTTTCCAGGGCCTTGGCGGCATTGGCCCCGGTCAGGCGGATCTGGCCCATGTGCGACACATCGAACAACCCGGCCTGGTCACGGGTGTGCAAGTGCTCCTTCATCACGCCCAGCGGGTATTGCACCGGCATGTCATAGCCGGCGAACGGCACCATGCGCGCACCCAGTTCGAGGTGCAGGGCGTGCAGCGGGGTTTTCAACAGGGTTTCGGTGGACATATTCAGCTCCTGAAAAACGTGCTGGCGCGCTTAATAAGCGTCAGCACTCGATAATGTTGACGGCCAAACCGCCACGGGCGGTTTCCTTGTATTTGCTTTTCATGTCGGCGCCGGTCTGGCGCATGGTGCGGATCACCTTGTCGAGGGACACGAAGTGCTGCCCATCGCCGCGCAAGGCCATGCGCACCGCATTGATCGCCTTCACCGAGCCCATGGCGTTGCGCTCGATGCAGGGCACCTGCACCAAGCCGCCAATCGGGTCGCAGGTCAGGCCGAGGTTATGTTCCATGCCGATCTCGGCGGCGTTCTCCACCTGGGAAACCGTGCCGCCCAGCACTTCGCACAAGGCTCCGGCGGCCATGGAGCAGGCCACGCCGACTTCACCCTGGCAGCCGACTTCGGCCCCGGAGATCGAGGCGTTTTCTTTGTAGAGGATGCCGATGGCAGCGGCGGTGAGCAGGAAACGCACCACGCCATCTTCATTGGCTCCGGGGATAAAGCGCATGTAGTAATGCAGCACTGCCGGGACGATCCCGGCTGCACCATTGGTAGGTGCCGTGACTACGCGCCCGCCGTTGGCGTTCTCTTCATTGACCGCCAGGGCATACAAGTTGACCCAGTCCAGCACCGACAGCGGATCGCGCAGGGCAGATTCCGGGTTCTTGCACAGTTGGCGATGCAGCGCAGCAGCGCGGCGCTTGACCTTCAAGCCCCCTGGCAAAATTCCTTCGTTGCGACAGCCTGCATCTACGCAATCTTGCATCACCTGCCAGATCTTCAGCAGGCCGCTGCGGGTCTCGGCTTCCGGGCGCCAGGCGCTTTCGTTGGTCAGCATCACCTGGCTGATGGACAGGCCGTAGGTGGTGCAATGGCCAAGCAAATCCTTGGCGTGCTTGAAGGGAAAGGTCAGGGGTGTGGCGTCTTCGACAATCCGGTCGGCGCCGGCAGCGTCTTCATCCACCACAAAACCGCCGCCGACCGAGTAGTACTCGCGGCTGCGGATCTGGATGCCGGCAGCGTCAAACGCACGGAAGATCATGCCGTTGGGGTGATAGGCGAGGGGTTTGCGAATCATCGCCAGGTGTTCTTTCTCGTTGAACGCAATGCTGTGTTCACCGAGCAGGTTCAAGCGCGCGTCGCTGCGCATCTGCGCCAGGCGTGCGGCCACGGTTTCAGTGTTCACGCTGTCTGGGTGTTCGCCCTCCAGGCCCAGCAACACGGCCTTGTCGCTGCCGTGGCCTTTGCCGGTGGCGCCCAGTGAGCCGTAGAGCTCCACCTTGACGCAGGTGGTGGTGTGCAGCAGGTCGTCACGCTTGAGGCCCTCGGCGAATCGGGCTGCGGCACGCATCGGGCCAACGGTGTGAGAGCTTGAGGGGCCGATGCCAATCTTGAACAGGTCGAACACGCTTAAAGACATGGTTGTTCTCCGGTTTCTTATTATGTGTCAGGTGGACTCGGTGAAACTGTGGGAGCGGGCTTGCTCGCGAAAGCGGTCTGTCAGTTGATACATTAGGTGACTGAACCACCGCATTCGCGAGCAAGCCCGCTCCCACATTTTTGACCGTATTCACTCAGTCAGATCAGGCGTAGCTCTCGATCGACGGGCACGCGCACACCAGGTTGCGATCGCCAAACACGTTGTCGACCCGGCCAACCGGCGGCCAGTACTTGCCTTCGATCAACGACGCTACCGGGTACACCGCCTGTTCGCGGCTGTACGGGTGGCTCCATTCGCCGACGATTTCAGCTGCCGTGTGCGGTGCGTTCTTCAGTGGGTTGTCATCCTTGTCCAACGTGCCGTTTTCCACTGCGCGGATCTCGAAGCGGATGGCGATCATGGCGTCGCAGAAACGGTCCAGTTCTTCCTTGGATTCACTTTCGGTCGGCTCGATCATCAAGGTGCCGGCGACCGGGAACGACATGGTCGGTGCATGGAACCCAAAGTCGATCAGGCGCTTGGCCACGTCATCGACGCTGATACCGCTGCTGTCCTTGAGCGGGCGCAGGTCGAGGATGCATTCGTGGGCCACCAGGCCGTTGCTGCCGGTGTACAGCACGGGGTAGTGTTCTTCCAGGCGACGGGAAATGTAGTTGGCATTGAGGATCGCCAACTGCGAAGCGCGCTTGAGGCCCGCGCCGCCCATCATGCTGATGTACATCCAGGTGATCGGCAAAATGCTCGCGCTGCCGAATGGTGCCGCGCACACCGCGCCTTCCTTGCGCTCCATGGCCGCATGGCCGGGCAGGAACGGCGTGAGGTGCGACTTGACGCCAATCGGGCCAACGCCCGGGCCGCCACCACCGTGGGGGATGCAGAAGGTCTTGTGCAGGTTCAGGTGGGACACGTCGCCGCCGAACTTGCCAGGGGCGCACAGGCCGACCATGGCGTTCATGTTGGCGCCGTCGATATACACCTGGCCGCCGTTGTCGTGGATGATCCCGCAGATTTCGCGGATGCCTTCCTCGAACACGCCGTGGGTCGACGGGTAGGTGATCATCAGCGCGGAGAGGTGTTCGCGATGCTCGATAGCCTTGGCGCGCAGGTCTTCAATGTCCACGTTGCCGCGGGCGTCGCACGCGGTGACGACCACGCGCATGCCGGCCATGTTGGCGGTGGCCGGGTTGGTACCGTGGGCCGACGATGGGATCAGGCAGATGTCGCGGCGTTCTTCGCCACGGCTCTGGTGATAGGCACGGATTGCCAGGAGGCCGGCGTATTCACCCTGGGAACCGGCGTTCGGTTGCAGGGAGATGGCGTCGTAGCCGGTGGCCGCGCAGAGCATGGCTTCCAGTTCGCTGGTCAGTTGCAGGTAGCCGGCGCTTTGTGCGGCCGGGGCGAACGGGTGCAGGGCGCCGAACTCGGCCCAGGTCACCGGGATCATTTCGCTGGCGGCGTTGAGCTTCATGGTGCACGAGCCCAGCGGGATCATGGTGCGGTCCAGTGCCAGGTCCTTGTCGGCCAGCTTGCGCAGGTAGCGCATCAGCTCGGTTTCCGAGTGATAACGGTTGAACACCGGGTGGCTGAGGATTGGCGACTGGCGCAGCAGCGTGGCGGGCAGGGTGCTGTCGACGCTGGCGGCGAGGGCGGCGAAGTCCGGCAGGGCTTTACCGCTGGCAAACACGCTCCACAGGGTTTCAATGTCGGCTTGGGTGGTGGTTTCGTCCACCGACAGGCCCAGGCGATCGGTATCCACAACACGCAGGTTGATGCGCACGGCGCGGGCCTTGTCGTGCAGGGCTGCGGTGTTGGCGCCGGTGTTGAGGGTGATGGTGTCGAAGAAGTTTTCCTGCTCGACCTTAAGACCCAAGGTAGTCAGGCCGTTGGCCAGGATCGCGGTCAACTGGTGCACGCGCTGGGCGATCTGGGTCAAGCCTTCAGGGCCGTGGTACACGGCGTACATGCTGGCGATGTTGGCCAGCAGCACTTGGGCGGTGCAGATGTTGCTGGTGGCCTTCTCGCGGCGGATATGCTGCTCGCGGGTCTGCATGGCCAGGCGCAGGGCCGGCTTGCCGAAACGGTCCACCGATACACCGACCAGACGGCCCGGCATATCGCGCTTGAACGCATCCTTGGTGGAGAAGTACGCCGCATGCGGGCCACCAAAACCCAGCGGCACGCCGAAGCGTTGGGCGCTGCCAATGGCCACGTCGGCACCGAACTCACCCGGTGGGGTCAGCAGGGTCAGGGCCAGCAGGTCGGCGGCCACCGCCACCAGGGCGTTGGCGGCGTGGAAGCGTTCGGTCAGTTCGCGGTAGTCAAAGACATCACCGTTGCTGGCCGGGTATTGCAGCAGGGCGCCGAAGAACGGGCTGACGTCGGTCAGCTCGCGCTCATCGCCCACCACCACATCGATGCCCAGTGGCTCGGCACGGGTGCGCAACACGTCGAGGGTTTGCGGGTGGCTGTGGATCGAGGCGAAGAATGCATTGCTGCTCTTGTTCTTGCTCAGGCGCTTGCAGAAGGTCATGGCTTCGGCAGCGGCGGTGGCTTCGTCGAGCAAGGAAGCGTTGGCGATTGGCAGGCCGGTGAGGTCGCTGATCAGGGTCTGGAAATTCAGCAGCGCTTCCAGGCGACCCTGGGAAATTTCTGGCTGGTACGGGGTATAGGCGGTGTACCAGGCCGGGTTTTCCAGGAGGTTGCGCAGGATCGGCGACGGCGTGTGGCAGTTGTAGTAACCCTGGCCGATATAGGTCTTGAACAGTTGGTTCTTGCCGGCGATGGCCTTGATCTTGGCCAGGGCATCCGCTTCACTCAAACCGTCGCTTGGGCCCAGCACCGCAGTGCCCTTGATGCTTTCCGGGATCACGCTGGCGCTCAAGGCTTCGAGGGAATCGAAGCCCAGGGTCGCGAGCATCTGCCGCTCATCGTCCTGGCGCGGGCCGATGTGACGGGCGATAAATTCGTTGGCGGTGCTCAAATTAACAGTCATGGCGCGCTCCTCAAGCTTGGGCGTTGGCTTTGATCAGGCGGTCGTACGCATCCTGATCCAACAGCTTAGCCACTGCGTCAGCATCGGCCGGTTTAAAGCGGAAGAACCAGCCAGCGCCCATTGGGTCTTCGTTGACCAGCTCCGGGCTGTCTTCCAGCGCGGGGTTCACTTCCAGGACTTCACCGTCCAAGGGCATGTACACGCCACTGGCGGCTTTTACCGACTCCACGGTGGACGCTTCAGCGCCCTTGTCGTAGGCCTGCAGCTCAGGCAGTTGTACGAAAACCACATCACCCAGCGCGTTTTGCGCGAACGCGGTGATACCCACGGTGACGCTACCGTCGGCTTCGGCGCGCAGCCATTCGTGATCTTCAGTAAAACGCAATTCGCTCATGGAAACTCCTCAGGGCCAGAATCGTCTGGTGGACGGGATTGGAATGAGAAAGTCCCTAGCAAAAACGCGGCCAATAAAACTTTATTGTTATAAATCAATCACATAGATTATTTCTATAAGTGTTTGATCAACACGTCTGTAGCGAAATCGCTACGGATCCACGGGAGAAAAAAGCCTATCTGGATCAAAGCCTTGCATAACGAAGGCGAATCATGGGTGTATTGAAATCGTTCCATTGTATCGATTTCACTACGGCCAGCTGTGGCTGTGTACGTATGCCAGGACATTTATGTAGCGCACGCTGCGGTAGAGGGCGGCTTATTTTGCCTTCATCGAACATTAGGACGTGCAGCATGAGCAATTCAACTGGGGCAATTCAGGGGACTTCACAGGTACAGGTTTCCCGCGACTATCTCAGGCGCCTGTTCACCCAGCGCCCGACGTTGATGCAGGTGGCCGAGTCCATGATCCAGGACTGGATCAACGATTGGTTCACGACCTCCCGCCTGCGGGCCAGTAGCACCTGGATTGGCGTGAGGCAGCCAATCCAGGCCGATGGTGCCCGTTATGCACAGCTCACGACCTTGAGTGACGCCTTGATCAAGCGCTGCATGAGCGGTGAGGTTCTCAATTATGTGGCAGGTCACCATTATGTGTTGGTCAGCTCGATAACCCATGGCCTCGTACCGCTTACCGATGTGGTATCAGTGGATGATATTGAGTTCATGCTCAACGCCCTGGCGCCCGAATTGCTCGATGGCTTTAACACAAGGCTATTGGCCTATTGGAACGCTCCTGTACCCGACGACCCCGTGTTGAGTCGTTGGGGCGCCGTGGGCAGGCAATTGCGCAAGTGCTTGCTCACGGCGCGGCAGAACCCACCGCTGACGGCAGAGGAAAGGACAAAGCTGCTGGGTCTGGGAGACGGGCCGCAGGAGCTATGGGCGCACAAGGTGGACCGCCAGGCGCTGGGTGGTGCTCACGTGCTGCGGATTTATCAAGTTTATGCCGGCCACGAGGGCCAGCCGGGCGAATGGCTGCCGCTGCTGGTCCTGCAGCGTCAGGTAGCACAGCAGCAGGTCAACCTGGTCTATGTTCCCGCGATGAGCGTGCTCAAGCTCAGCGTGCTGGACGAACTGGGCAATTTGCTGCCTCGCTACATGAGCAATTACACCCCTGGCCGGCTGGTCAAATGGGTACTCCGGGAGCCTCAAGGCGATGCCTTCGATGCGCAGGCCCAAGCCTTGCTGGAGAGACAGTTCAGGGCGCTGAAACGGGTCGACTGGTCGGCGCTGCCCGATGTCGACAGCTACAAGCGCCTGCTGCGCAAACTCACTGACCCCGAGGTCTGGTTCGATGCTGACTATGTCCAGCAGCCGCACGAAGAACAGTTGCCTATATGGTTACAGGTGGCCAGCCCCGCTGACCGGCAAACCTACGGCCAATGGCTTGAGCGCCTGGCACACCTGCAAAAACGTACGGGTGGTGCATCGTTCCTCGACGGCCTGGACCCGATTGACGTGTATGCCCGCAAAGCGCTGCAACGCCAGATGCGCCGGGATTACCCGCAAGAGGTGGCGATCAATCCGGATGATTACCTGCTGACATTTGAGCGTACCCAAGGTGCAACGGTAGGCTGGACGCAACGCAATGCAAATACCCTGACCTTATGGTCGTTGGAAAACCCCTTCGCCACCCCCTACGCCCGCGTGCAGATCAGCCATCAGGCCGCGCCGGGTCAGGTGCCTGCCGGGTGGATTAAACCGGCATATCTGAAAAAGCTCATCGAAAAAGTTGATGTGGGCAAGCATTACCCCGCGCTGCTCAAGCAGGCCTTGGTGTCGGACCCGGTTGAATCGGCGAGACGCCGTCGATTGTTTGTCGAACAGATGGCGCTCCAGTTACCGATGGGTGCCCTTGAGAACTGTCTGCGCCGGCGCAACGGGTTTACTCCCGCAGGCGCTGCGGTGGTGCAAGCCTTGCTGCACAAGGATCCGCTCAGGCGCACAGTCGGCAACCAGGTCATTATCGCCCGGCCCCTGGCGTTCCTGACGCATGCCGGCGGGGCTGCCCATAAAGCCAGCAACCTGTTTGTCATCGGTCCGCGGGATAACAGTGCGTTGCCCCATATCCTGTATCGACCCGATCAGGCCGAAAGTGCTCTGCAACAGTTCTCCAGTCGCCAGGCGCTGCTCGACGAGATCACCCGGACCGGCAGTGACTTACAGGCGCTGGTGCTTGAGCGCCTGACTGAAAGCAGCCGGGCACTGTTTGGCAACGGCGGGTTTCTAAGCCCCCATGTCCAGCGTTTTCTACAGGGCGATGAATACAGCGAGCAGCCCGCCGCCAGCCCGGCACTGCTCAGTGACGAGCCTGTACCGGGGGTGTTTCTTGAGGTGGTATTTGATGAGAACGCCAGGGGCCTGTGGCAGGTCGCGCAAAAACGTTCGATCTCTGACGAGGCACTGCGCTGGACGCTGTTCAAGAATAATCTCTGGCAGATCTTCAATGCCTTGCTGCCCATGCTCAGGGGGCTGGTGGCGGTGGCGGGATGGTTGTCCCAAGTGTATGGCAGTTTTCGCGCGGTGCTGGCGTTACCGGCCGGAGCCACCCAGGAGGACCGCGCCAATGTCCTGGCCGAGTTGCTCGGCAGCCTGGCGGGCCTGTTATTGAGCCCTGTCGTCAACCTTGATGAGCGCTTGCGGCTGAGTGAGACCAAGCCCCAGAGTATCAGCTCGATCGAAACGGCGCCGGCCAGGCATGTTCAGCAGACGCCATCGACCTTTGCCTGGCAGCGTTCACTGGCGGATGTGACGGGTATGGACTTTTCCTGGGCCAACTCACGGTTGCGGCTTGACCCGGCGCAGCAAGCACAGCTTGAGAGCTTTCGCTGGTCGCCTGGGCGTGGTGAGCAGTGGCCGGGAGCCCCCACCATCACCTCGCCAGACAGCCCCGTACGTGGCCGCGTCGCGGTGCGGCACGCCGACGGGACCGTCAGTCATGAGGACTACCTGTTGATTGACAGCCAGTTATATGGGGGCAAACAGGTTGACGGTCGTTGGCAGGTGGTAGATCTGAGATCCCCCCAGCGCTCAGGGCCCTGGCTCAGGAAGGATTCACACGGGGTCTGGAAAGTCGACCTGGGCCTGCAATTGCTGGGTGGGCATCCAAAGCTGTCGGCTGCCAGCCGCCGCGCCAACATCCAGCGCCAGAACCAGATGTTTGAACGTCATTATAAGGAGGCGACGGCGCGACTGGTGGAGGCCGAAAGTGAGGTGGCGGCCACCGAAGATCGTTTTAAAGAGGCGCATGGAACTGACCCGGAAAAGCTCTTTGATCAATCCCTGCAAGACCTGCGTGACCTTTATTTAATCGCGCTGGAGAAACAAAGCCGAGCACAGTTCGACAAGCTGGACGCCTTGATTGCAAAAAACGCCAACAAACCGGTGGAGCGGTTCGAGCCGGAAAAGATCCTGCAGTTGGAGGACCTTGTCGAAAACCTGCGGGTGCAAATGGCAATGCTGATTACAAAACGCTCGACCGAGGTGTTGCCCAGCGAGCGGCGCAGCCAGTTGAATGAGCAACTGGAGCATGACGATGTGGCCGTTGTGCAGGCTGCGCACCACGCGCTTGTCCAGGCTACGCAGACGATTATCGGCTACAACGAGAAGCTCATCGACTTGAGCATCCTGGAGCGAAACAACTATGCCAGGCTGGCCCAGGTGCCAGGCTATAGCTCACAGTCTGGAGCCTTGTCCCCGTCTACGCTTGGAACGCCGCTGGACTGGAAGTCCCTGCAGCTGAAGGCATTGGGCGGCGGGATCGTGCGCAGGCCGCCGCAGCCTGAGGAATATGACGATTTCATTCGAATCGGGACGTTGATCGATGAGGCGATCCAATCGGTCCATTCACAAAAAGACTTGCAGGAGGCCGACCCGTTGAGTGTGCAACAGCGCATCGACGGGTATGGCGCGATTCTGCTCGAATACGACAACACTCAGGCGTCCCTGCGTGAATATGGCGATATGGCGTCTGACCTGCTTTTTGAGGGCAGCATCGATCGCTTGAATCGCATGATCAACGCCCTGGAGCATGAAGCGCAAGGATCCCTGGCAGCGTTGCTGCGCGAGCGTGAGCGCACTCCCGCGCGTGCGCCGGGGCCTTCGCTGGCCTCCGGAAAGCGCTTGATCCGTGACCGCAAGAGCCGGTATCTGGTCGGTCAGGTTCGTGCCCGTACGCCGCAAGCGAGTGAGGACATTGTCGATGTCATCAACCCTGTCGATCAGAGTGTGGTGGCGAGCTTTCGACAGGCAACTGGCAGTGATGAGTACGAGGAAATCACCGAGGCCAGCACACCACCCGTGCGCCCGGTGCGCTCCCTGCAAAAACTCCAGGAAGATGCACGCAAGTTGTTGGATCGACAGTCTACGATCCTTGAGCAGGCCCGCAACGAAGCACGTGTTTCCAGTCTGCCCGTCAGCGTCGAGGTACGGCTGCTGCGGCATGCGGGAAAAATCGACGCGGTAGCTGATAGGATCCGCAAGGCCCAGGGGCCAGACAAAGCGCCTGAGGCACTGCCGCCGCTGCTCAAGGAGTTGTCACAGGCCTCCAGCCACCTGATAGCGCAAGGCCGGTTGATTCGTATCGAGATGGTCAAGCGCCTGGCGCCTGATGAAGAGGGGATTGCCTACCTCAAGAGCCAGAATGAGGTGCAAATCCTCGCGATAGAGGGGCGTATTGCGCTCAAGCGAGAGCATGATTTCCTGCAGGAATATGTGGTCAAGGACATGGTGGGCAAGGTATTGGCCTACGCCCATTTTCATTACCGCACGCGTGAGGCGCCCAGTACGGAATACAGTGCGGGTCATCTGAAAAAACCGGGGCAACGCTTTATGAGTTTTCGAAGCCTGGCCGACAAGACCGACAGTGACGTGATCGCTGTCTACTACTCACGGATCAGCGCCTCCATGGCCCAGCAGCTGTTTTTTCGCGCGAAAGAGGCCGTGATACAGCGTGGACGCCGGGTATTCTGGTGATGGCTGTGCCTACGGTTTGCCGGGGATGCCGTACTTGCGCAAACGATGGGCGATAGCGGTGTGGGACGTCTGTAGGCGATTGGCCAACTGGCGTGTCGAGGGATAACTGCTGTAGAGCTTTTCGAGCAGGCTGCGCTCAAAGTTCTCCACTGCCTGCTCCAGGCTGCCCACCTCACCGTCGCTCTGGCGGGCGACCGAGGTGCCGGCGATGTCCAGGTCGCCAATGTCCACCAGGTTGCTTTCGCAAATGGCGGCGGCGCGGAAGATCACGTTCTGCAACTGGCGCACGTTACCCGGCCAGCGGTTGCCCAACAGTGCCGGGTAGGTGCCCGGTGCCAGGCGGCAGACCGGGCGCTGGATCTGCGCGCAGGCCTGCTGCATGAAATAGCGGGCCAGCAGCAGGATGTCCTGGTCGCGCTCGCGCAGGGGCGGGACTTCGACATTCAGCACGTTGAGGCGGTAGAACAGGTCTTCACGGAAGGTACCTTCGCTGACCATTTTCTCCAGGTCGCGGTGGGTGGCGCTGAGGATGCGTACGTTGACCTTGATCTCACGGTCGCCGCCGACCCGGCGAAAGCTGCCGTCGTTGAGAAAACGCAGCAGCTTGGCCTGCAGGTACGGCGACATCTCGCCAATCTCATCGAGGAATACAGTGCCCTGGTTGGCCAGCTCCATCAGCCCCGGCTTGCCGCCGCGCTGGGCGCCGGTAAAGGCGCCGGGGGCGTAGCCGAACAACTCGCTTTCGGCGAGGTTTTCCGGCAGGGCCGCGCAGTTCAGCGCCAGGAAGGGTGAGCTGTGGCGCGCACTGATGGCATGGCAAGCGCGGGCCACAAGCTCCTTGCCGGTGCCGGTCTCGCCCTGGATCAACAGCGGGGCATCGAGGGCCGCCACCCGTAGCGCACGGGTCTTGAGGGTGCGGATCGCCGGGGATTCGCCCAGCAATGCATCGAAACCCTCGGCATGGTCATGGTGCAGTGCCGACAGCCGTTCGCCGATGCGGTTGGGCTGATACAAGGTCAACAGCGCGCCCGCATCGGTAATCGGCGTGGCGTCCAGCAGCAGGGTCTGGCCGTTGACGCTGATCTCCCGCAGGGGCAGGCGAAAGCCGTGTTCGAGCAGGGAGTCCAGCAGCGTTGGGCTGTCAAATAGTTCGGCGATGCTTTCCCCTGCGGGTTCGCGACCATAGAGGGCAATCAGTGCCGGGTTGGCCAGCAACACCTTGCCGGCGCTGTCCAGGGCCAGTACCGGGTCGGTCATGGCCGCCAACAGGGCGTCGAGTTGCAGGTGGCGGCGTTGGCCAGGAAGGATGTCGACCACCGTCACCGCTTGCACGCCGTGGACGCTGAACAGCGCGTCGCGCAACTCTTCCAGCACCTCGGCGCTGAGGGTCGGGGCGTCGATATAGACGTTGGGCGGCACCATCTCCACCGCATCCAGGTTGAGATTGCGCCCACCGAGCAAGGCCAGGACTTCCTGGGTAATGCCGACGCGGTCGATGAAGCTGACGTGGATACGCATGGGGCTGCTGACAGTTCTGGGGAACGAGAGGCGGCCAGTATGCCTGACAGGTGGTGGAGATCAAAAATGTGGGAGCTGGCTTGCCTGCGATGGCGGTGTGGCAGTCAGCACATTTGTTACTGATAGACCGCCATCGCAGGCAAGCCAGCTCCCACATTTGATCTGTCTTGGGAGTGGGACCGGGGTTATTCCAGGTGTTCGGGTTTGACCGGGTCACCCGATTTCATGCCCAACTGCTGCCTGACATCTTCGAACATCAGATCGTAATGCTTGTGTTGCGAACCGATGCTGCTGTGTGTCTTGGGAATGCCATATTTCTCGGCGATTTTGGTCACGTTGCTGGCAAAGTTGTAAGCCTGATCCTTGGGCAGGAAGAACGTTTCCTTCATGTCTTTGCCCTGAATGTTGCCATGCAGCGTGAACTGCATGCCTTTCCCTTCGTGTGTATCCGTGACGACCTCGTAGTCGAGGCACAGGTCGTAGCTGACGTCGTCTTTGTTCAGCGCATGGCGTTCGATATGCAAGTGACCGGGTTCAAAAATGGCCATAGGCGTCTCTCCTTTACAAGGCATTGGAGAAGGGCGGCAGCAAGCGCCGCCCGGTGTGTCGTTATAAGTAGGTGATACCAGGTTTTGCCGTGCTGATACGGGTGCCGGCGGTGCCCTGGACAATCGCTTCGATGTCCGAGAGTGAACCGATCACTGCGGTTTTGCCAGTCTGGCGGGCGAACTCACAGGCGGCCTGGACCTTGGGACCCATGGAGCCGGCGGCGAAGCCGAGTTTTTCCATTTCGTCCGGGTGCGCCTGGCCGATGGCTTTTTGCGTTGGCTTGCCAAAGTCGATAAACGCTGCATTCACGTCAGTGGCGATCACCAGCAAGTCGGCTTCCAGTTGCGAGGCCAGCAGCGACGAGCACAGGTCTTTATCGATCACCGCCTCAATGCCCTTGAGCTTGCCATCTTCGCCATACATGGTCGGGATCCCGCCGCCACCGGCGCAGATCACGATGCTGCTTTTTTCCAGCAGCCACTTGATCGGGCGAATTTCAAAGATGCGTTTGGGGCGCGGGCTGGCCACCACCCGGCGGTATTTATCGCCATCTGGAGCAATCGCCCAGCCTTTTTCGGCCGCCAGTTTTTCCGCTTCGGCCTTGGAGTACACCGGGCCGATCGGCTTGGTCGGGTTCTGGAATGCCGGGTCCTTGGCGTCCACTTCCACTTGGGTCAGCAGCGTGGCGAACGGCACCTCAAAGTCCAGCAGGTTGCCCAGTTCCTGTTCGATGATATAGCCGATCATGCCTTCGGTTTCGGCGCCCAGCACGTCCAGTGGATACGGTGAAACCTGGGTGTAGGCGGCGGCTTGCAGCGACAGCAGGCCGACTTGCGGGCCATTGCCGTGAGCGATCACCAACTCGTTGCCCGGATGGATCTTGGCAATCTGTTCGGTGGCGATCCGGATATTGGCGCGTTGGTTGTCCGCTGTCATGGGTTCACCACGGCGGAGCAGGGCGTTACCGCCCAGTGCAACGACGATACGCATAATGCAATCCTTCTAGAATTCTGCCTTGTGAACACTGGACCAAGTGTGGGAGCCGGCTTTGTGTAGGAGCCGGGCCTGCCCGCGATGGCATCACCTCAATATGTCTGGCAGACCGAGGTGACTGCATCGCAGGCAAGCCAGCTCCCACATAAAGCTCGCTCCCACTGAGTCAGTGGGAGCTGCGTTGGATTACAAATCAGCCAACGTCGAAACCAGGATCGCCTTGATGGTGTGCATGCGGTTTTCCGCTTGCTCGAAGGCGATGCAGGCCGGGGACTCGAATACGTCGTCGGTCACTTCTATGCCGTTGGCCAGGTGCGGATACTGCTCGGCAATCTGCTTGCCGATCTTGGTATCGCTGTTATGGAACGCCGGCAGGCAGTGCATGAACTTGGTGCGTGGGTTGCCGGTGGCTTTCATCAGTTCGCTGTTGACCTGGTACGGCAGCAGTTGCTCGATACGCTCGGCCCAGGCTTCCACTGGCTCGCCCATGGACACCCAGACGTCGGTGTGGATGAAGTCCACGCCCTTGACCGCCGCTTTCGGGTCTTCGGTGAGGGTGATGCGTGCACCGCTTTCTTCCGCGTATTTTTTGCAGCGACCCACCAGGTCATCGTGCGGCCACAGGGCTTTTGGCGCGCAGATGCGCACGTCCATGCCCAGCTTGGCACCGACCAGCAGCAGCGAGTTGCCCATGTTGTTGCGCGCGTCGCCCAGGTAGGCGTAGCTGATGTCGTGGATCGGCTTGTCAGCGTGTTCACGCATGGTCAGCACGTCGGCGATCATCTGGGTTGGGTGGTATTCATCGGTCAGGCCGTTGAACACGGGCACGCCGGCGAACTTTGCCAGTTCTTCGACGATTTCCTGCTTGAAGCCACGGTACTCGATGGCGTCGTACATGCGCCCGAGTACGCGGGCGGTGTCCTTCATGCTTTCTTTGTGGCCGATCTGCGACGAGTTCGGGTCGATGTAGGTGACGTTGGCGCCCTGGTCATAGGCCGCCACTTCGAAGGCACATCGGGTGCGGGTCGAGGTTTTCTCGAAGATCAGCGCGATGTTGTTGCCTTTGAGGTGCTGCTGCTCGGTGCCGGTGTACTTGGCGCGCTTGAGGTCGCGGGACAGGTCCAGCAGGTAGCGCAGTTCGCGCGGGGTGTGGTGTTCCAGGCTCAGCAGGTTACGGTTGTGGATGTTGAACGCCATGATGATTCTCCTTGGATTCGGTAATCGGCCCGGTCGGCACTCGGTAAGCGCCGCCGGGTAGATGGTCGTTTAGTAGTCGATAGGGTCGCGGATGATCGGGCAGGTCATGCAGTGGCCACCGCCACGGCCGCGGCCGAGCTCACCGGCGCTGATGGTGATCACTTCCACGCCGGCCTTGCGCAGCAGGGTGTTGGTGTAGGTGTTACGGTCGTAGCCGATCACCACGCCAGGCTCCACGGCCACCACGTTGTTGCCGTCATCCCACTGCTCGCGTTCGGCGGCGAAGCTGTTGCCGCCGGTTTCCACTACACGCAGGGCCTTGAGGCCAAGGGCGGCGGCCACGGTGTCGAGGAAGTTGGTTTTCTCGCGTTGGATATCGATGCCGTGGGGCTTGCTTTCGTCAGGGCGCAAAGTGAAGGCAACGATCTGGTTGACCACTTCGGGGAAGATGGTCACCAGGTCGCGGTCGCAGAAGCTGAACACGGTGTCCAGGTGCATCGCTGCGCGGGATTTCGGCAGGCCGGCAACGATCACTCGTTCCACCGCCTTGTTCTTGAACAGGTTGCGCGCCAGTTGGCCGATGGCCTGGTGGGACGTGCGCTCGCCCATGCCGATCAAGACCACGCCGTTGCCAATCGGCATCACGTCGCCGCCTTCCAGCGTGGAGGCCCCGTGTTCCAGGTCAGGGTCGCCGTACCAGATCTGGAAATCGGCGTTGGTGAACTCAGGATGGAATTTATAGATGGCGGTGGTCAGCAGGGTTTCCTGACGTCGCGCCGGCCAGTACATCGGGTTGAGGGTCACGCCGCCGTAGATCCAGCACGTGGTATCACGGGTGAACTGGGTGTTGGGCAGCGGCGGCAGGATGAAGCTTGAGTGGCCGAGGAAGTCGCGGAACATCTCGATGGTCTTGCCACCGAAGCTGCTTGGCAGGTCATCGGCCGATACGCCACCGATCAGGAACTCGGCGATCTTGCGCGGCTCCAGGCTGCGCAGCCACGAGCCGACTTCATCGACCAGGCCCAGGCCAACGGTGTTGGCGGTGATCTTGCGCTCCAGGATCCAGTCCAGCGCTTCGGGGATGGCGACAATGTCGGTCAGCAGGTTGTGCATTTCCAGCACATCGATGTCCCGCTCACGCATCTTGGTGACGAAGTCGAAATGGTCCCGCTTGGCCTGGGCGACCCAGAGCACGTCATCGAACAACAGTTCGTCGCAGTTATTGGGGGTCAGCCGCTGGTGGGCCAAACCTGGGGAACACACCATGACTTTGCGCAGTTTGCCGGCTTCGGAATGTACGCCGTACTTAACTTTTTCCGTGGTCATTACAGATCCTCCAGTGAACATAAACAGTGAGGGTGTTACAGGGTCAGGAAGCCGTCGTAGAGCCCATAGGCCGCCACCAGGGCGCCAATGACCACTGCGGCGAAAATCAGCTTCTCGACGTTGGTGAAAATCGGTTTGCCCAATTCACGCTTGGCCTTGGCGAACAGGATCGCGCCAGGGGCGTAGAGCAGGGCGGACAACAGCAGGTACTTGGTGCCACCGGCATACAGCAGCCAGACCGCGTAGATCAGGGCGATGGCGCCGATGAACAGGTCTTTCTTGCGCTCGGCCAGGGCCGCCTCGTAGGTCTCGCCGCGTACCGCCAGCAACAGCGCGTAGGCCGCCGACCACAGGTACGGCACGAGGATCATCGAGGTGGCGAGGTAGATCAGCGACAGGTAGGTGCTGGCGGAAAACAGCGTGATCACCAGGAAGATCTGCACCATCGCATTGGTCAGCCACAGGGCGTTGACCGGCACATGGTTGGCGTTTTCCTTACGCAGGAACTCCGGCATGGTGTGGTCTTTGGCGGCGGCGAACATGATCTCGGCGCACAGCAGCACCCATGACAGCAGCGCCCCCAGCAGCGAGATGATCAAGCCGACGCTGATCAGCACCGCGCCCCAGTGGCCGACCACATGTTCCAGCACGGCGGCCATCGACGGGTTCTGCAGCTTGGCCAGTTCCGGTTGAGTCATGATGCCCAGGGACAGCACGTTCACCAGCATCAGGAACAGCAGCACGGTGATAAAGCCGATGACAGTGGCCTTGCCCACGTCCGAACGTTTTTCGGCACGGGACGAGAAGATGCTCGCGCCTTCGATGCCGATGAACACCCAGACGGTGACCAGCATCATGTTGCGCACCTGGTTCATCACGCTGCCCAGGTCGGGGTTTTTCACACCCCAGATATCAGCGGTGAAAATGTCCAGCTTGAACGCGAACAGCGCGATCAACACAAACAGCACCAGCGGCACGACCTTGGCGACCGTGGTCACCAGGTTGATGAACGCTGCTTCCTTGATGCCGCGCAGGACCAGGAAATGCACGGCCCACAACAGCACCGATGCACCAATCACCGCCGCCGGGGTGTTGCCTTCGCCGAAGATGGGGAAGAAGTAACCGAGGGTGCTGAACAGCAGCACGAAGTAACCGACGTTGCCCAGCCAGGCACTGATCCAGTAGCCCCAGGCCGACGAGAAGCCCATGTAGTCGCCAAAACCGGCCTTGGCGTAGGCGTATACACCGCCGTCCAGGTCAGGTTTGCGGTTGGCCAGGGTCTGGAATACAAAGGCCAGGGTCAACATACCCACGGCAGTAATAACCCAACCAATCAATACCGCACCGACATCGGCGCTGGCGGCCATGTTTTGCGGCAACGAGAAGATCCCGCCGCCAATCATTGAGCCCACAACAAGAGCAACAAGGGCGCCTAATCGAAGTTTTCCGGGAGATTCAGACATTGCGTGACTCCAATGCAGGAGAAGAGAGACCACAGAATAAAACTGTGCGCTATTCAAACAGCTGACTCAGATCACTTCATTGGCACATTCCATTGCGAATTAATGACTTATGGTTGAGTTGTTACAGGCGTATAATTGTTCGGATAAGTGCGTTCCAGAGCCTTTGTCCGTTGTGGTTAATCATTTGTATGTAGGGTATGTAGGGTATGAAGGGTTGACGCTAGCCCGTTTCCCCAGATGTGCAAACTTTTTCAACAGGCTTTGCCAAATACGCTGGGTGACACGAAGACAAGTCATATTTAAATTCTAAATAGGCCTAAACTCTATTAGCTGACATGCCATTAAGTTATGAGGCATTCAGTTTTATTCGCTATAGCTAATAAACGCTGAATACGTTAGATAAATTATCCGAGTGCACAGTTGTTGGCTCAATGACGGTTTGATTTGCAGGAGTTCCTATGTCGCAACCGGCACAAAAGCTTCGACTCGGCGCCCTGATTGCGCTGGTGGTGGGCTCGATGATTGGCGGCGGGATCTTCTCGTTGCCGCAAAACATTGCCGCACGGGCGGAGGTGGGGGCGATCCTGATCGGTTGGGGCATCACCGCCATCGGCATGCTGACCCTGGCCTTTGTGTTCCAGACGTTGGCCAACCGTAAACCCAACCTGGATTCAGGGGTGTACGCCTACGCCAAGGCCGGGTTTGGCGACTACATGGGGTTTTCTTCGGCGTGGGGTTACTGGATCAGTGCCTGGATGGGCAACGTCGGCTATTTCGTGTTGCTGTTCAGCACCCTCGGCTATTTTTTTCCGGTGTTTGGCCAGGGCAATACGCCGGTGGCCATCGGCTGCGCATCGCTGCTGCTGTGGGCCGTGCATTTCCTGGTACTGCGCGGCATCAAGGAGGCGGCGTTTATCAATCAGGTCACCACCGTGGCGAAGATCGTGCCGCTGCTGATGTTTATCGTCATCGCTGCCGTGGCGTTCAAGGCGGATATTTTCACCCGCGATATCTGGGGCCTGGGCAACCCGGAGTTCGGCGGGGTGATGGACCAGGTGCGCAACATGATGCTGGTCACCGTGTTTGTGTTTATCGGTATCGAAGGCGCCAGCGTGTACTCGGCCCGTGCGGAAAAACGTTCGGACGTGGGGCGTGCCACGGTGATCGGTTTTATCGGGGTGCTGGCGCTGCTGGTGCTGGTCAACGTGTTGTCCCTGGGGATCATGAGCCAGCCGGAGTTGGCCAACTTGCAGAACCCGTCCCTGGCGGGCGTGCTGGAGCATATTGTCGGCCCCTGGGGCGCGATGTTGATCAGCATCGGCCTGGCCGTGTCGTTGCTCGGCGCGTTGCTGTCATGGGCCTTGCTGTGTGCCGAAATTCTCTACGCCACCGCCCACGACAAGACCATGCCGGCCTTCCTGAAAAAGGAAAATGCCAACCGTGTGCCGGTCAATGCCCTGTGGTTGACCAATGTGATGATCCAGATTTTCCTGGTGATCACCCTGTTTTCCGCTAGTACCTACACCACGCTGATCTACCTGGCGTCGTCGATGATCCTGGTGCCGTATTTGTGGTCGGCGGCCTATGCCGTGCTGCTGTGCGGGCGTGGCGAAACCTATGAAAATGCCCACCGCGCGCGCCTCAAGGACCTGCTGATTGGAGTGATTGCACTGGGTTATGCGGTGTGGCTGCTGTATGCCGGTGGCCTGAAATACCTGCTGCTGTCGGCGCTGTTGTATGCGCCGGGGGTGATCCTGTTTGCCCAGGCCAAGCGCGAGCAGGGCCAGCCGCTGTTTACCTTGTTGGAAAAAGGCATTTTCAGCTGTGTGATCGCTGGGGCGAGCCTGGCGGCGTATGGGTTGTACAGTGGCGTGCTGAGCTTGTGAGCGATTGTGCGGGCTTCATCGCGGGCAAGCCCGCTCCCACAGTTGATCTTGTACAGCTCAGTCAATGTAGGAGCGGGCTTGCCCGCGATGACAATCGCAAGGTCACCACTGCGCCCGATGCGCGCCCAGTTCCCCTGCTGGCAAATCCCACTGCAGCGGTGTCCCGGTAATAGTGACCGGTGCCAGCAGCCGATGAGCCGGGCCCCAGGCCGTCTGTTCCACCACCAGGCCTTGATCGCTCGGATCTTCTTCACGCAACGCGGGTTGCTCCACACGGTTTCCCGACTCGACCAACAGCTTCGCCGTGCGCGCCAGCGACAGACGTGACGAACCACCACGCCCACTGCGCAGGCGTTCGGCCAACGCCTGTATGGCACTGGCGGCCATCAGGTAGCCGGTTGCATGATCCAGCGCCTGCACTGGCAGCGGCACGGGTTTGTTCGCCTGTTTCCACTGCATGCCGGCGTGGGCAATCCCGCTGCTCATCTGCACCAGGCTGTCGAAGCCCCGGCGATTGCGCCATGGGCCGCTCCAGCCGTAGGCGTTCAGGCTGACGTCGATCAGGCCAGGGGCAATCTGCTGCAGTACGGCGGTGTTGTAACCCAACTGCTCCAGGGCATCGCCCCGGTAGCCGTGGAACAGAATGTCGGCATCCTTGAGCAAGTGCTCGAATAATTGCCGGTCGTTGGGGGTCTTAAGGTCAAGGCGCGCGCAGCGCTTGCCCAGGGTCATTTCCGGCACGACCCCGGGTTCGTTCCAGGTGGGGGCGTCGATACGCAATACGTTGGCGCCAAGGCCGGCGAGAAAACGGCTGGCCACGGGGCCGGCCAGCACGCGGGTCAGGTCCAGCACCTTGATCCCCGCCAACGGGCGCGCCACGCTGCCGCGCCAGGGGATGTTGCTGGCTGCCTCGAAGTTCTGGCGTGCGACCAGGGGCTCCTGGTTGACCGCCAACCCCTGGGGGTGGGTCTGCCAGTCCGGCCATGTACGCATCTGTGCTGCGCAGCCACCTTCATCGATAATCGCGTGTTCCAGCTTGGCCGCGTTCCAGGGGGCTACCTTGAGCGCCATCGCCGCTCGATCCGCGACGTGGCCCAGCACGCGTTCGGCGGCCGCGCGATGATGGGGAGCGTTGGTGTGCAGGCGAATCCAGCCGTCGGCGCAGGCGTAGTCGCCGGCAATCGGGTCCCACAGCGGCGGTACGCTCCAGCCGAGCGGACGCAGTGAGCTGGAGAACCAGAATGAAGCCAGGCGCCGGTCCACGCTGACACTGGGCAGGCGTCCGGTCTGTTGCTCCAGCAGCCGGGCGACGGCCTGGCCCGCCGCACCGATACTGGCACAGGCCAGTTCAGTGACGGCGAAGGTTGAAGGCAGGGCGCCGGCCTCGGTGATGGTCAGCGCGGTGGGTGGCAGATCGAGTGCAACCTCGATGGATGTGAGCAGATCAGTCATCAACGGCCCTCCTTACAAGAAGGGCCATCATAGAAGATCTTCAGGGGAGTGCTGCAACCCCAGGCGTCAGTGGCAATTCCAGAGTGGCGATGAATCCACCGTCGGGGTGGTTGGCCAGGGTCAGGCTACCGCCGTGACGTTCGGCGGCCCGTCGCGCAATCGCCAGGCCCAGGCCATGGCCGGGGGCCGTTTGCCCGGGGGCGCGGTAAAACGGCTCGCCCAATTGCTTCAAGTGTTCGGCATCGGCGCCGGGGCCATGGTCGCGCACACTGATCACAATCTGTTCGGCTATGCTACGGGCCTGTATTTCAATCGGCTGGTTAGGCGGGTTGAAGCGCTGGGCGTTGCGCAACAGGTTATCCAGCGCACGTTCCAGCATGTGCGGCCAGCCTTTGAGTGTCAGCACGGGGTCGGCATGCAACTGCACGAGCTGTTCCGGTGCGCCGAGCTGGGCATCTTTTTGCAGGGTGTTGAGCAGCGGGTTGAGGTCAACGTCTTCGGGGCTGGCGTTGTCGGCATCGACGCGGGCCAGCACCAGAATCTCGCTGATCAAGGCCTCCAGGCGATCGCATTCGAGGGTCAGGCGCGGCCAGAGTTTTTCCCGTGCCTCAGGGGTGGCCCGTTCGGCCAGGGCCAGGGCGATCCGCAGGCGCGCCAGGGGCGAGCGCAGTTCGTGTGACACATCACGCAGCAGTTGGCGCTGGCTGCCGATAAGGCTTTGCAGGCGCGCGCCCATGCGGTTGAAGTCGGTGGCCAGCACCCCAAATTCATCGCGTCGGTTGGCCAGGCGCGCCAGGCTGTTTTGCTGGTACGTGGTCTGGCCCAGATCGTGGACCGCGCCGCGCAGGCGGCTGAGGGGGCGGGTGATCGACAGGGTCACCAGCAGGCTGAACAGGGTCAGTACCACCAGCGCGATCGCCAGCGCACTAAAGGGCCAGAGCAGGCTGCTGCGGTGCCAGGCGTCCAGTTCCGGCAAGGCGATGCGGTAGATCAGCAGGTAGGTGTCGCCGGTCCGTTCACTGGTGTATTCGGCCGTCAGGCGCCGCCAGGGCAGGCGGCTGTCATGGCTGTCATGTTGGCGGGCTTCGAAGGCGGCGGAGCGGCGCGGGAAGGTGCCGCGCACCACCGGGTCACCGCTTTCGTTGAGCACCTGCACATCGACGTGGTACTGGCGCCTGCGTTGTTGCAGCAAGTCCTGGGCGGCGTCTTCGCCTTGGGTTTCATAGACCCGGGTCCATTCTTCGGCCAGGTTATTGAGGCCTGGGTGACGGCTGAGAATCCAGGCGTCCTGGTTGAGCATATGCCCAAGCAGGATCGACAGCCCGGCAACCAGGGCGATGGCCAGCCAGAAACTGGCAAGGATGCGCCAGAAGAGTGAACGCACAGGAAACCCTCAAACAGGAAAAGCCCAGTGGCGCGGGCCACTGGGCTGGGAGGTCGCTAACGCATTATTGCGCTTTTTGCGGTTGTTGCGCTTTCCAGGCCTGGAACTGCTGCCATTCGGCTTTACGCTCGGCGCGTTTTTTCGCCATTTCGTCGAACTTCTTCTGCTGGTCGGGCTTGAGCAGGGCGCGGATATCGGCCTGGGTTTTCTGCTTGGCGGCGGCCATTTCGTCGTTCATGGCTTTCTGCTCGGCGGCCGGCAGTTTATCCAGGTATTTCTTGACCAGTTGCTGGCGACCTTCGCGTTGCTCGCCCATCAATTTACCGATCTGCTGGCGCTGTTCGCGGGTCAGGTCCAGTTGGCTGAAAGGGCCGCCTTTGCCGCGCATGCCGTGTTCACCGCCATGGGCCGGGCCGCCCATCATATGGCCTTCTGGACCACCCATCGGGCCTTGGCCTTCTGGCATGGCCATGGCGACGGTAGGCAGGGCGGCAGCGAACATCAAAGCGATAAGGGTCTTGCGCATGGTGTTTCTCCTTGTCTCGGTTCCGGTGAGTCCGGATGTGAGTAGATTACAAAGATCAAGGTCAGCCGCCGTCAGCGCAGGGTAAAGTTTAAGTAAGGAAGGGGCAGCTACAAGTTACGAGCTACAAGCGGCAAGCTAAGAGCTTTTCACTTGTCGCTGGCTCGTAACTTGTAGCTGCGCTTAAAGACTGTAGTAGTAGCCACGGCTGCGCAGTGCGACGATCCGCGGGCGGCCGTCGGCATGCGGGCCGATTTTCTTGCGCAGGTTGCTGACGTGCATGTCCAGGCTGCGGTCATACAGGGTCAGCTTGCGGCCCAGGGCAATTTGCGCCAGTTCCTGCTTGTCCAGCGGCTCGCCTGGCTGGCGCAGCAAGGCTTCCAGCAGGCGGCTTTCGGACAGGGTGAGGGTCAGTTCCTGATGGTCGATGGTGACGACACCCCGTACCGGGCTGAAGCACAGGTCGCCCAGTTCCAGTTGGCTCGACACCGCCGTCGGGTGACTGCGGCGCAGGACTGCGCGCAAGCGGGCGGTCAGTTCGCGTGGGTCGCATGGCTTGGCCAGGTAATCATCGGCGCCCAGTTCCAGGCCGAGGATCCGGTCCAGGGGCTCGCCCCGGGCCGAGAGCATCAGCACCGGCAATTCCGGGTGGTCGGCGCGCAGTTGCTTGAGCAACTCCAGGCCGCTGCCATCGGGCAGCATCACGTCCAGCACCACCGCCGCCGGAGCGGCCTCGGCCAGGGCCTGGCGTGCGCTCACGCCGTCATGGCAAGCGCGTACCTGGAACCCTTCCTGGCTCAACCAACTGGTCAGCAGCTCACAGAGCTCCTGGTCATCATCTATCAGTAACAGCTCGCTCATGACTCACTCAATTTAGCCATTGTCGACGGCGCCGATGCCCGCCACTGGCGAAGATACCGCACAGCAGGGCAACCAGCGCAACTCCCGCACCAATCACGAACCACTGCTGCTGATCGGTGAGCCAGCGTGGCAGGGTACCGCCTTGCGCTTCCTTGAGTTGTTGGGCAAGGCGTTGATTGTCCTGGCGCAGCCGGCTCAACTGCGCACTCTCGCGGGCGGCATCGGCAGTTTGCAATTGTTTGCTCAGTTCTTCGCGCAGGCGTTCGCTTTCTTTCAAGCGTTGCTGCAACTCGGTGACCTGGCTGCCGGCACTCAAGGACAGGGGCGTTGAACTGCCGGTGTTCGAGGTTTCTTCAGCATGGGCCGTAGCCCCGATCGTTAACACTGCCAACAGACACAACTGACTTAAGCGCATCGGAACTCCTGATTCCACACGAATATTCAGAACGTTGTCGGCAGGTTACCGAGAATAATGAGCGATTAGGAGTACGCCGAACCCAATAGGTTCAGCGCTACATCGATCAAGGCAGGACTTGTTTGAACGGTTTGATCACGACATCGGCATACACACCGGCAGCCACATACGGGTCGGCCTTGGCCCAGGCCTGGGCGTCGGCCAGGGAGGCGAACTCGGCGACGATCAGGCTGCCCGTGAAACCGGCGTCGCCCGGATCATTGCTGTCGACCGCCGGGTGCGGGCCGGCGAGCACGATGCGCCCTTCGGCTTGCAGCGCCTTGAGGCGTTCCACGTGGGCCGGGCGCGCGGCCAGGCGTTTTTCCAGGGAATTGGCGACGTCGGTGGCAATGATGGCGTAGAGCATGTCAGTCCTCGGTTTTTGGCGTGGTAGGGTCGGTGTCATGCAGGTGGCGCGACAGGTAGATGCCCTGGGCAACCAGGAATACCACGGTCATGCCCAGGCTGCCGAACACCTTGAAGTCGACCCAGTAGCTCTGGAAGGTAAAGGCCACGAACAGGTTGGCCGCGCCGCAGAACAGGAAAAACAGGATCCAGGCGATGTTCAGGCGGGTCCAGATCGGCTCCGGCAAGCTCAAGGCGTGGCCCATGATCCGCTTGATCAGCAGGCGGTCGCCAATGAAATGGCTGCCGATAAAGGCCAGGGCGAACAGCCAGTTGACCACCGGGGCTTTCCATTTAAGGAAGGTTTCGCTGTGGAAGGCCAGGGTCAGGCCGCCGAAGACCAGGCAGGCGATGAGGGTCAGCCATTGGCTTTTTTCCAGCTTGCGCTGGGAGATGAAGATCGCGCCGTAGACCACCAGGGAGCTGATGATCAGTACCGCCGTGGCGCTGTAGATGCCGCCGAACGACAGCTCATGGCCGCCGATATCGATGACCCGTGGATCAGTTTTGAAAACGATGAAGAACAGCAACAGCGGGATGAAGTCGATGAATTGTTTCACAGTAAGAGCCAGAAGCTGGATGTGGCGGCATAATAACAAACATCCTTGGTTGCGATAGCGCCAGCTGACTTGAGGTTACACACTCCCGTGAATGTTGATTTGCACTGCCACAGCACGGCCTCCGACGGCGCCCTGGCGCCCGCGGTACTGGTTGCGCGTGCGTTTGAAAAAGGCGTGCGAGTCTTGTCGTTGACCGACCACGACACCCTTGAAGGCCTGGATGAGGCCCGTAGTGCCGCCACAGCGCTGGGGATGCAACTGGTCAATGGCGTCGAATTGTCCTGCACCTGGGGTGGTGCGACCATTCATGTGTTGGGCTATGGGTTCGACGTCACGGCCCCGCCGCTGGTGGAGGCCATCGCCCGGTTGCACGATGGCCGCTGGCTGCGGTCCGAAGAAATAAGCCGCAAACTGGCGCTCAAGGGCATGCCCAACGCCCTTGAAGGCGCCCGTGCGATCCAGCAGGAACTGGGCGACAGCGGCAACGCTCCGGCCCGTCCGCATTTTGCCGACTGGATGGTGCGCGAAGGTTTCGTCAAGGATCGCGCCGAAGCGTTTCGCAAATGGCTGGGCGCCGGCAAGCTGGGGGACGTCAAGCTGCACTGGCCGACTCTCGAAGACACCGTGGCCACCCTGCGCGCTTCAGGAGCCTGGGTCAGCTTGGCGCATCCCTGGCACTACGATTTCACCCGCAGTAAACGCCGCAAGCTGATAGGCGACTATATTCAAGCGGGTGGCCACGCCATCGAAGTGGTCAATGGGCATCAACCCGCCGAACAGGTTGGCAGCCTGGCGATTCTTGCCCGTGAGTTTGGTCTGCTGGTCAGCGCCGGCAGTGATTTCCATGGCCCAGGCGGCTGGTCGGAGATTGGCGAATACCGCCCGGTCCCTGAAGACTTGCCGCTCCTGTGGGGGCGATTCAAGCATGACCCCATTACCGCCACCGTCTGAACAGGTAGAAAACGTGAGTCAATTTTTCCAGATTCACCCGGAAAACCCGCAAGCGCGGCTGATCAAACAGGCTGTGGAGATCATTCGCGCCGGTGGTGTGGTGATCTACCCAACGGATTCCTCCTACGCGATCGGTTGTCAGATCGGCGACAAGAATGCCGTGGAACGCGTAAGACGCCTGCGCGAGCTCGATAAGAACCACAACTTCGCGCTGATTTGCAGCGACCTGTCGCAACTGGGTCTGTTCGCCAAGGTCGATACGGGCACTTTCCGCCTGCTCAAGGCCCATACGCCGGGGCCCTACACCTTTATCCTCAATGCCACCCGTGAGGTGCCGCGCCTGCTGCTGCACCCCAAGAAGCGCACCATCGGCCTGCGTGTGCCGGAACATCCGATTGCCCTGGCACTGCTGGCGGAACTGGGTGAGCCATTGATGAGTGTTTCGCTGATCATGCCTGGTGAATCCGAGCCGCTGTACGACCCTTACGAAATGCGCCAACTCCTGGAAAAACACGTCGACCTGATCATCGACGGCGGCTACGGCGGCAACAAGGCGTCTACCGTGATCAACCTGGCCGACGGCGAGCCTGAGGTGGTGCGCGTCGGTTGTGGCGACCCCACACCGTTTATGGTCGAGGCCTGAATGTCGTCTGTGGAAACCGTCGACAGCCAGGCCGGCGCCCAGCAAGAACTGCCATTTGCCATGGTCTATGGCCAGGCGGTCATGGAAATGCCCCTGGATTTGTACATCCCGCCGGATGCCCTGGAAGTGTTCCTTGAAGCCTTCGAAGGCCCGCTGGACTTGCTGCTGTACCTGATCCGCAAACAAAACATCAATATCCTCGATATCCCGGTGGCGGAAATCACTCGCCAGTACATGGGGTATGTCGAGTTGATGCAGTCGGTGCGCCTGGAACTGGCCGCCGAGTACCTGGTGATGGCCGCGATGCTGGCGGAGATCAAGTCGCGCATGTTGCTGCCGCGTTCGGAGACGATCGAAGCGGAAGAAGACGACCCGCGCGCCGAACTGATCCGCCGCCTGCAGGAATACGAGCGCTTCAAGGCCGCTGCCGAAGGCATTGACGGCTTGAGCCGTGTCGGTCGTGACGTGGTGGTGCCCAAGCTCGATGCCCCGGAAGCCCGGGCGCGCAAGTTGTTGCCGGATGTGAGTCTGGAAGAGCTGCTGATGTCCATGGCCGAGGTGCTGCGCCGTGGCGATATGTTTGAAAGCCACCAGGTCAGCCGCGAAGCCTTGTCTACCCGCGAGCGCATGAGTGATGTGCTGGAGCGCCTCAAGGGCGGCGGTTTTGTGCCGTTTGTCGAGCTGTTCACCGCCGAGGAAGGGCGCCTGGGGGTGGTGGTGACCTTTATGGCGATCCTTGAGCTGGTCAAGGAGTCCTTGGTCGAGTTGGTACAGAATGAGCCTTTTGCGGCTATCCACGTGCGGGCGCGAGCCGAATAACGAGCTGAATCGATGAATCTGACTGAACCCCGCGAACTGGCACCGCTGTTGGAAGCCTTCCTCCTGGCCTCGGGCAAGCCGCAATCGTTGGAACGCCTGTTCGAACTGTTTGAAGAGGCTGAGCGCCCGGAACCGCCGGTGTTCAAGAAAGCCCTGGAAATCCTGCGCAAATCCTGTGAAGGCCGGGCCTTTGAGCTACGGGAAGTGGCCTCGGGCTACCGCCTGCAAATCCGCGAAAAGTTTTCGCCGTGGGTCGGGCGCCTGTGGGAAGAGCGCCCGCAGCGTTACTCCCGGGCGATGCTGGAGACCATGGCGCTGATTGCCTACCGCCAACCCATCACCCGTGGCGAGATCGAAGACGTGCGCGGTGTGGCGGTCAACAGCCATATCGTCAAGACGCTGCTGGAGCGCGAGTGGATCCGTATCGTCGGTTACCGCGACGTGCCGGGCAAACCGGCGATGTTTGCCACCACCAAGGTGTTTCTCGATCACTTCAACCTGAAGAACCTCGACGACCTGCCGCCGCTGGCCGAACTGCGCGAGATCGAGGCCGAACCGGTGCTCGATTTCGACGACGCGCCGGTGCCGGCTGGCTTGCAGGAACTGGCTGATGCCAGTGCCGAGCCGGAAGAACCGAAGGACGAGACCAGTTTCCATACGCTGCTGTTGGAGCTGGACGATATGGAGCTGGGGATCAAGACCGACTTTGATGACTTGCTGCGCGATGGGGCAGCAGAGCCTGAGGCGCCGGTGAACGTTGAAACGGCGCCTGAGGTCGAACCTGAGCCTGAGGAAGACATCCTCGGCGTTGCGGCCGCCCGCGAAAAACTGCTGGCAGCCGTCGCAGCCCTTGAACAACCCGAGTTGAGCGACGAAGAGGCCGAAGCCCGGGCACTGGCCGAAGCCATCGAAAACGAACGCCGTGAATTCGAAGACTGACCCCTCCCACAGAAAAGCCCTGTGCAGTGAGGTAGTGATGAGCTCCACCAAAGACCCCTGCATCAACATCTGTAAATTCAGCGACGATATCTGCGTCGGCTGCGGGCGCAGCAAGCGCGAGATCCGGGCCTGGAAGAAACTCGACAAAGTCGACAAGCGCGCGGTGCTGGCCGAATCCCAGCTACGGCTGCTCGCCCTGGGTGCCACCGGTCGGCGGAAAAGTAAATGAGCCGGCCCATATCGACTAGTCTCTGATGCGCAATGCGCGCCATGAGCGTATGATTCGCGACCCTTCGGCGATGCGTTCGCCCAAGACCCAGATTTGAATACTCTTCAGGCCACGCCTGAATCGACACACCGGGAGGTGCTTAAGATGAAAGACCAAGACCAGAACGACAGCCAGGAAATCGGCCCAGCAGGCGAGAAACTGCAAAAAGTCCTCGCCCGTATCGGCGTTGGCTCGCGCCGCGACGTGGAAGCCTGGATCACCCAGAAGCGCATCAAGGTCAACGGCGTCGAGGCCACCCTTGGCCAGCGCGTCGACCTGCATGACGCGATCACCATTGATGGCAAGGTCATCAAGCGTGAAGAGGCCGCCGAATCGGTGCGCCGCGTGATCATGTACAACAAGCCCGACGGCGAGATCTGCACCCGTGACGACCCGGAAGGCCGTCCCACCGTGTTCGACAAGATGCCCAAGCCCAAAGAAGGCCGTTGGATCAATATCGGCCGCTTGGACATCAACACCACCGGCTTGCTGATGTTCACCACCGACGGTGAACTGGCCAACCGCCTGATGCACCCGTCCTACGAGATGGACCGTGAATACGCGGTGCGTGTACGTGGTGAAGTCGATGACGAGATGATCGAGCGCCTCAAGGCTGGCGTCGTGCTGGAAGACGGCCCGGCCAAGTTCACCGACATCAAGCAGGCGCCAGGTGGCGAAGGTTTCAACCACTGGTACCACTGCGTGGTGATGGAAGGGCGTAACCGTGAAGTACGTCGCCTGTGGGAATCCCAGGGCCTGGTGGTCAGCCGTCTGAAGCGCGTGCGTTTCGGCCCGGTGTTCCTCAACTCTGACCTGCCGATGGGTCGCTGGCGCGAAATGAGCCAGTACGAAGTCGACATCCTCAGTGCCGAAGTGGGCCTGACGCCTGTGGCCATGCCGCAGATGAATGCCAAGAGCAAGGACAAGCTGGAGCGTATGCAGCGTAAATCGTCGCGCCCGGTGGCACGCACCGAACGCGTTGCCCGTACCTTGCGCCCGGCCCTGGATGCACCGGCTACTGGCGGTCGCATTTCCCGTCAGCCGCAGATCGAAGGCGATCGTCGCCCGTCGGCTCCGGCCCGTCAGGATGGCGAGCGTGCGCCGCGTACTCCGCGCCCAGCCGGCCGTGGCGAAGCGCCAGCGGGCGGTCGCAGCAACCGTGGCGATGCAAGCCGTGGGGCGCCGCAGACCGATCGTCCAGCCGAAGGCGCCAAGCGCCCAGCCAAGCCAGCGCCGAAAAAGCGTCCAGGGCTCAAACTGGTGGCTGACGAGCCGTCGGGCAAGCGCCGTGGTGCGCCGGCAGGTTCCGGGCAGCGTCCGGGCTTTGGTCGCAAGAAGCCTTAAGGGCTGCGGCAAGCTTTAAGCGGCAAGCTGTAAGAAAAAGCGCCAACCTTCGGGTTGGCGTTTTTTTTGCGCCGGATTTTGTGTCGGAGCGAGCTGATGGCAAGCCCGGACGTCATGAATGTCTTCCGCGCTGTAACAATTATTTTACGGATGGCCTGAGCCTATGCCTGTCTTGGTCTCGTGGGTTTTTACCTGTAAAGAAAACTTTCCGATCGGTCAACAATCTCCCCGGCAAGGCTCCCTAACCAATCGAGCGGTGTACAATGCGCCGCGTTTTACTGTGACCCCCCTTGCGTACCCACGCAAAAGGCCAACTTCAAGGCAGATCCGCCTTGTTAACTCCGCCTGGCCATAAGCCGGACGGGTTCGATTCCGTCACAGATAAAAACAAACAGGTGACGTATGACCGTAAGAAAGACGCTGAACTCCTGGTGCCTGCGCTGGGGTTTGATCGGCGCTGCTTGAGCAGGTTTCAAAGCAGCATCGTGCAATCAACATCATCAAACCTTGCGTGAGACCCTTTTCATGAGTGCAACCAACTCGCCTTCAGGTGAACTGAAGCGCGGCCTGAAAAATCGTCATATTCAATTGATCGCCCTCGGTGGCGCGATCGGTACCGGCCTGTTCCTGGGCTCGGCGGGGGTGCTGAAGTCAGCTGGCCCGTCGATGATCCTGGGCTATGCCATCTGCGGCTTTATCGCCTTCATGATCATGCGCCAACTGGGCGAAATGATCGTCGAAGAGCCGGTGGCTGGATCCTTCAGCCATTTTGCCCACAAGTACTGGGGCGGTTTTGCCGGTTTCCTGTCGGGCTGGAACTGCTGGATCCTCTATATCCTGGTGGGCATGTCGGAGCTGACGGCTGTCGGCAAATACGTGCATTACTGGTGGCCGGAGATTCCGACCTGGGTCTCGGCGGCGGCATTTTTCGTGCTGATCAATGTGATCAACCTGGCCAACGTCAAAGTGTTTGGCGAGGCCGAGTTCTGGTTTGCGATTATCAAGGTGGTGGCGATTGTCGGCATGATTGCCCTGGGCAGCTATCTGCTGGTCAGCGGCAGCGGCGGGCCACAGGCTTCGGTGAGCAACCTGTGGGAACACGGCGGGTTCTTCCCCCATGGCGTCGGTGGGCTGGTGATGGCCATGGCGATCATCATGTTCTCCTTCGGTGGCCTGGAGATGCTCGGTTTCACCGCCGCTGAAGCAGACCAGCCACGCACTGTGATTCCCAAGGCGATCAATCAGGTGATCTACCGCATCCTGATTTTCTACATCGGCGCCCTGGTGGTGTTGTTGTCGCTGACCCCGTGGGACAGCCTCCTGGCGACACTCAACGCGTCCGGCGATGCCTACAGCGGTAGCCCGTTCGTGCAGGTGTTCTCGATGCTGGGCAGCAACACCGCCGCGCATATCCTCAACTTTGTGGTACTGACGGCGGCGCTGTCGGTGTACAACAGCGGCACTTACTGCAACAGCCGCATGCTGCTGGGCATGGCCGAGCAGGGCGATGCGCCGGCGGCGTTGGCGAAGATCGACAAGCGCGGCGTGCCTGTGCGCTCGATCCTGGCCTCGGCGGCGGTCACCCTGGTGGCGGTGCTGATGAACTACTGGATGCCGCAACACGCGCTGCAACTGCTGATGTCCCTGGTGGTGGCCACGCTGGTGATCAACTGGGCGATGATCAGCTTCTCGCACTTCAAGTTCCGCCAGCACATGAACCGCACGGGTCAGGTGCCCTTGTTCAAGGCGCTGTGGTATCCCTACGGCAACTATGTGTGCCTGGCGTTCGTGGTGTTTATCCTGGCGATCATGCTGATGACGCCGGGGATTCAGAAGTCGGTGTATGCGATCCCGGTATGGCTGGCGTTCATGTGGGTCTGCTATTTTTTCAAGAACAAGCGCAAGGCTCGGGAAAACCTGAGTGCGGTATCCTCGCTCAACAACTAGCCCACCCTGCAGGAGCCGGTGAGCCGGCTCCTGCAAGTGTCAACGGACCTGCTTTCCATGCTGGTGATCTCCAATAACGTGCACCTGCCCGATGCCGAAATCGAGTTGACGGCCATCCGCGCCCAGGGCGCTGGCGGGCAGAACGTCAATAAGGTCTCCAGCGCGGTGCATTTGCGCTTCGATATTCCGGCCTCTTCGCTGCCGCCGTTCTACAAGGAGCGGCTGCTGGCGCTGCGCGACAGCCGTATCACCAGCGAAGGCGTGCTGATCCTCAAGGCCCAGCAATACCGGACCCAGGAACAGAATCGCGCCGATGCCCTGGAGCGCCTGGTGGAGTTGATCCTCAGCGCGACCAAGGTCGAGAAAAAGCGCCGTCCGACCAAACCCACCCTGGGCTCGAAAAAGCGTCGCCTGGAATCCAAGACCAAGCGCGGCAGCATCAAGGCCGGGCGCGGTAAGGTGGATTTCTAGCCGGCGTTACGCTCGTCGCGGTATTTGGGGGCCTGGCGATACAGGTAAAGGCTCAACAGCAGCCCGGCGAAGGCGGCCAGCGCGGCAAACAAAAAGATCGAGGCAAAGCCGAAACCTGCCGCAATCGCCCCGGCCAGTGGCCCGGTGATGCCCAGGGACAAGTCGATAAACAGCGAGTAGGCACCCACCGCCGCGCCACGGCTGGAGGCGGGTACCAGGTTGACCGCTTCGACCCCCAGCGCCGGAAACACCAGGGAAAACCCGAAACCGCTCAAGGCCGCGCCCGCCAGGGCCAGCTCGGCATTCGGTGCCAGCCACAACAGCAGCAGGCCGAGGGTTTCCACCGACAGGCAGGCAATTGCCACGCGAAAGCCACCAATCCGGTTGATCAAGTTACCGAACAGCAAGCGCGCGCCGATAAAGCTGGCACCGAACAGACTCAAGCACAGCACGGCGTTATCCCAGTTCAGGGTCGCGTAATACAGGGTGATAAATGTGGCGATGGTGCCAAAGCCGATGGAGCCCAGGGCCAACCCGCAGCCGTGGGGCAGTACGCGGCCCAGCACATGCATGAAGGGCAGGCGTTCGCCCACTACGATGGGCGCCGCGACTTTCGGCCAGGCCAGCAGTAGGCCCAGCACCGCCAGCACAATGATGCTGGCGCCCATGCTCCACAGCCCAAGCCGGCTGACCAGCAGCACCCCCAGCGGTGCGCCAATCGCCAGGGCGCCGTAGCTGGCGATACCGTTCCAGGAGATGACCTTGGCGGTATTTGCTGCGCCGACCCGGCCGATACCCCAGCCAATGGAGCCCGATCCCACCAGGCTTTCGGCACTGCCCAGGACCAGACGGCCAATCAACAGGCTGGTCAGGCTCAAGGCCGGCAGATGGGTCAATGCGGCGGATACCAGCATGAATACCCCGCTCAAGCCGCAGCCGGCCAGGCCGTACATCACTGCACGCTTGCTGCCACGGTTATCGATGATGCGTCCGGCATACGGGCGGCTCAACAGGGTGGCCAGGTACTGCACGCTGATCACCAGGCCCGCGATCACGGCACCAAAGCCCAGGTCGCTGTGGACATAGCCCGGCAGTACGGCCAGGGGAATGCCGATATTCAGGTAGCCGATAAAGGTGAACAGCACAATGGAGACGACTTGCAGCGTGACCGCCATGGGGCGCTGGGTATCTGGCATGGGGAAGATCCACCGTCGCGGCAGGAAAAGATAGGCTGCTTATGATACCGGTGCTTTGCGCTGCGCAGGGAGGCAAAACACAACCCCCGCACAAACGCTGTAGCCGTTATGTTTCGGGGTTGAGCATCCGGGTGGTCACTAGGGCGGCCAGGGCGTTTTCCTGGGTGCCAAAGCGCTTGAGCAGCAGCGCCTGTTTTTCCGGGCTGAGGCGGCTCCACACATCGACCATTTGCAGGGCGGCGCCGAGTATCGCTTCATCGGGGGAATGCTTGGGGGTGTCAGGCATGTTGCGTGTCTCTTGATTCAGGCGGTGTGGAAAGCGCGCAATGTCACGCTTTCCACACGGTCTGGGTGCTGCGGTCAGTCTTCGCTATCGCTGTCGACCGGTGCTGCTTGTGCTGGCGCTTGTTTATCGCTGCCGGCCTGTTGTGGGGTTGGCTGCTCGGTCTCGTGCAGGCTTGGGAAGGGGAGATTGGGAATCTCGTGCATCGTCGTCGCTCCTCGCAAGGTCTGTTGTGGGATTGCAGATGTGCCACGCTTTTTACAAAGCCTGGGCAGGATACAGCACTGCAAATGACAAAAAGACTTTTATCTCGCCAAATCCACCAACCTTCCTCTGCAACACACAAGTGACAAGAGGTCACACGCTGGCCTGGCGCTCCATGGCGGCCTTGTAGATCGAGTTCCTGGGGTGGGCAAAGACCCGGGCCAGCATCGGTTCGAAAAAGCTCAGGGGCAGGGTGTCATAGGCCGGGTCGAAGGCAGCTGCGTCATACAGGGCGCAGAACTCGATGGTTTGCTCGTACTGCGGGTGTTCGCCAAATTGCTCGCGCAGATGGCGATCCATGCCCAGGTGATGAAAGAAATAGTACCCCTGGAAAATCCCGTGCTTTTCCACCATCCACAGGTTCTGCGGGCTGACGAACGGTTTGAGGATCGCGGCGGCAATGTCCGGGTGATTGTAGGAGCCCAAGGTGTCGCCAATGTCATGGAGCAGTGCGCAGACCACATATTCTTCGTCGCGGCCATCATGCCAGGCGCGGCTGGCGGTTTGCAGGGAATGGGTCAGGCGGTCCACCGGGAAACCGCCGAAGTCGCCCTCCAAAAGCCGCAGGTGCGCCAGGATGCGCCCGGGCAGTTGTCGGGCGTAGGCACTGAAATCGGCGGCGATGATTGCCCAGTCTTCCTGGGTGCCGTCCTGCATATGAGTGAAGCGGGCCTGCTGGTTCATCGGCGTGTCTCTTATTGTTTTTGGGGGGAATTAGAACGGTACCTTGCCCAGAATCATGTCGCGGTACATGACGAAATCTCCCAGCAGGCTGTAGAACGGATGCTGGAAAGTTGCCGGACGGTTCTTCTCAAAGAAGAAGTGCCCGACCCAGGCAAAGCTGTAGCCGGCCACCGGCAGTACCCACAGCAGCCACCAGGCGCCCTTGCCGATGGCGAAAGCGAGAATAAAAATCACCAGGCTGGTGCCGATAAAATGCAGGCGCCGGCAGGTACTGTTGCTGTGTTCGCTCAGGTAATACGGGTAGAACTCGGCGAAGCTATTGAATTGTCTGATATTTTCCACGGGAGCCGGCCCTCTGGTTTTTGTTGTGCCCGACGGATGTTCGGCGGGGAGCTTATTTGAGTCTAGAGTCATCACTGGCAAGGGCCAGTGACAATAGACGCCACTTTAGTATCCTTGGGTTCCTGGCTGCCGTTTTAGCCGTCCCTTCATAGAACGCGTGCAAGAAAACGCCATGAACGAACGAACGACTTCTGCAAGTTGGGCGATGGGGATAGTCAAGGCGCTGGAGCTCGAAGGCCTGGACTGCCGCAGCCTGTTCAAACAGCTGGGCCTGGATTACGGCGCCCTGGATGACCCTGACGCGCGTTTCCCCCAGGACTCCATGACCCGGCTCTGGCAGCGGGCGGTGGAGGTGTCGGGCAATCCGGCCATCGGCCTGAATATGGGCAAGGTGGTGCGCCCGGCCTCGTTTCATGTGGCGGGCTATGCCTTGATGTCCAGCAGCACCCTGGCCGAAGGGTTCGCCCGGCTGGTGCGCTACCAGCGGATCATTGCCGAAAGCGCTGACTTGAGCTTTCGCCTGTTACCCGAAGGCTATGCGTTGATCCTCACGGTACACGGCGACCATCTGCCGCCCACCCGGCAAAGCGCCGAGGCTTCGCTGGCATGTGCCCTGGCGTTATGTGGCTGGCTGACCGGGCGCACGTTGCAGCCGCGCAAGGTGCTGGTGCAGGGCGATCAGCCAGTGGATCTGGAACCCTATAAACAGGCCTTTCATGCGCCACTGGTGTTCAACGCGCCGTATGACGCGCTGATTTTCGAGCGCGCGGACATGGACGCACCGTTGCCCACGGCCAATGAGGCGATGGCGTTGCTGCATGATCGGTTTGCCGGGGAATACCTGGCGCGGTTTTCCGAGAGCCGGGTGACCCACAAGGCCCGCCAGGTACTGTGCCGGTTGTTGCCCCAGGGCGAACCCAAGCGTGAGGTGGTGGCGCAGACGTTGCACCTGTCCCAACGCACGCTGCAGCGACGCTTGCAGGAGGAGGGCACCAGCTTCCAGACCTTGCTCGACGACACCCGCCGCGAGCTGGCCGAACAATATCTGGCGCAGCCGAGCATGACCCTGTTGGAAATCGCCTATTTGCTGGGGTTTGCCGATCCGAGCAACTTCTTCCGCGCCTTTCGTCGCTGGTTCGATGCCACGCCCGGCGAGTACCGGGCGCGGTTGCTGGAGACGTCGGCGAGTGTCAGTGCCGCCAGAACGCCGGAATACACAGCACAAACACCGTGATGATCTCCAACCGACCCAGCAGCATGCCCAGGGACAGGATCCACTTGGCGGCATCCGGCAGAGTGGCGAAGTTACCGGCCGGGCCGATGGTCTCGCCCAGTCCCGGGCCCACGCCGGATACGGTGCTGGCGGCGCCGGTCAAGGCGGTCATCCAGTCCACGCCCAGCAGGGACAGGGCCAGGGCGATCATGCAGATGGTAATGGCAAAGAAGAACGAGAACGTCAGGATCGACCGCACGATCTCTTCGTCCAGGCGATGGCCGTTGTATTTCTGCTTGATCACCGCCCGCGGGTGAATCAACTGATTCAAGTTGGCCTTGAGCAGGATATAGGCGACCTGGAAGCGGAAGATCTTGATCCCGCCCGCAGTGGAGCCCGAGCAACCGCCGACAAAACCCAGGTAGAAGAACAGCATCAGTGAGAAATTGCCCCACAGGCTGTAGTCGCCGAGGGCGAAGCCGGTGGTGGTGACCACGGACGTGACGTTCAGCGCCACATGGCGCAAGGCGTCCAGCCAATGCAGGTCGGTGGTCCACCAGTACCAGGTGCCGAGCACGATCCAGGTCACCAGTAGCATTGCGAGCAGGCCCTGCACCTGTTGGTCCCTGATCAGCGCCTTGCGGTTGCCGCGCAACGTGGCGACATACAAGGCAAACGGCAGGCTGCCCAGGATCATCACCACCACTGCCACCCAATGCACCGCCGGTTGTTTCCAGTGGGCCAGGGATTCATCGGAGGTGGAGAACCCACCCGTGGAAATAGCCGACATCGCGTGGTTGATCGCGTCGAACAGGCCCATGCCGGCCCACCAGAACCCCAGGCTGCCGAGGATGGTGATACCGACATAGGCCGCCACGATCAACCGCGCCACCATATGCGAGCGGGGCATGACTTTTTCGGAGCGGTCCGAGGATTCGGTCTGGAACAGGCGCATGCCACCGATGCGCAGCAGCGGCAGGATCGCTACCGCCATGCCGATAAAACCGATGCCGCCGAGCCAGTGCAGCATCGAGCGCCACATCAGGATCCCCGGCGACATGGTGTCCAGGCCACTGAGCACGGTGGCGCCAGTGGCGGTGATGCCAGACATGCTTTCAAAGAACGAGTCGGTATAGCTGATGTGCTGGGTCAGCAAGAATGGCAGCGCGGCAAAGATACACACCACCACCCAACTGCTGACGGTCAGCAGGTACATGTCCCGGGGGCGTAGTTGGACCTGTTCCGGGCGCCCGGGAATCACCAGGGCCAGGCCTGCGATAAAGGTGATCATGCTCGCCCAGAGAAAGGACGGCAGGTCGCTGGTACGCTCGAAAAACACCAGGGTGGCCATGGGCACGACCATGGCGACCGCGAGGGTAATCAGGAAGATGCCGATGATGAAACCAATGATCCGCAGGGTCGGCATTGCCATGAATTGCGCTCGGGTGACAGTTGGAGGCGCCATTCTACCTACGGTGCAGGGCTTGTAAACCGGGGGCTGCAAAGCCTGCGCCGATCCCATGTAGGACTGGGCTTAATGTGGGAGCAGGCTTGTGGTAATAGCCAGGCATAAAAAAGGCGACCCGAAGGTCGCCTCATTCAAACAGCGCGGATCAGAACTCGTGATCAGCGTTGTCCGGGTTCAGGTCGCCGATCCCCAGCTTGCCGGCAGCCTGTTCGATGGAGCCGGTCTGCTTGACCAGGGCGGCGATGGCGTCGCGCACGATCTGGTTGCCTGCGGTATTGCCGGCGGCGATCAACTGGTCGTAGTGCTCACCCTTGTTGGCGTGGTCAACCATGACCTGGATCTTCGCTTCGGTAGCCGCCAGGTCAGCCTTGAGGGCTTCATCGGCAGCCGGGTCAACCTTGGCCACCAGCGACGACAGGCTGGCGCCGGTCAGCTTGGTGCCATCGGTGCGGGTGTATTCGCCCAGGTAAACGTTACGGATACCCTTGGCATCGTAGAACTGCGAGTTGTGGGTGTTGTCGCTGAAGCAGTCGTGCTCGTCTTCCGGCGAGTTGGCTTCCAGGGACACCTTCATGCGCTCGCCCGCCAGTTCACCCAGGGACAGGCTGCCCATGCCGAACAGCATTTTGCGCAGGCCATCGGTGCCAGGTTCTGCTTGCAGGGTGGCGCGGTAGTTGTCTTCGACGTTGGGCTTCCAGTTGCCGACCATTTCTTCGAGGTCGCTGACCAGCAGTTGGGTCACGGCGCGCAGGTAAGTGCGGCGACGCTCGTTATGACCGCCGGTGGCGCCGTCGCCTTGCAGGTAGTCCGACGCAGGACGGTTGCCGGCGCCAGGGCCGGTGCCGTTCAGGTCCTGGCCCCACAGCAGGAATTCGATGGCGTGGTAGCCGGTGGCGACGTTGGCTTCGGAGCCGCCCAGCTCATTGAGGCTGGCGAGTTTCTCCGGGGTGATTTCCTTGACGTCGATCTTGTCTTCGCCGACCTGGATCTCGGTGTTGGCAATGATGTTGGCGGTGGCGCCCGGGTTGCCGAGGGCGTGCTCGTAGGATTTGTCGACATAGTCGATCAAGCCTTCGTCCAGCGGCCAGGCGTTCACCTGACCTTCCCAATCATCAATGATGGTATTGCCGAAACGGAATACTTCGCTCTGCAGGTACGGCACGCGCGCGGCGATCCAGGCGGTGCGGGCAGCCTTCAGGGTCTCGTCGTTGGGGTTGGCGAGGAAGGTGTCGATTGCGGTCTGCAGGGTTTTTGCCGTGGATTCGGAGTCGCTGTACACCGCGAACACGATGTCTGCGTAGTGCGCGACGACCGCCTTGGCGGCAGCCTCGTCAACCTGGCCGGCGGTAGCGGCAGCCGCTGGAGCGGTAGTGCTGGCAGCAGGCGTAGGCGCCTGAGGAGCGGCGGCCTTGTCTTTACCCTCGCCGCAACCGGCGAGAGAAATGGCGATGGCCAGCAGACTGGCGGTGGCCAGGGGCATACGAATCATGGCGAACATCCTGCTTCGGGAGTTGATCGGGGGCGCAGTGCGGCGCGCAAAACTTCGACATAATGCGAAAGATTTGCATTTTCTGTAAAGAGTTAACGCAGTAAAAATTTAACATTCCACTGCCAGCCACCCAAGACAGTGCCTCGGGTGGCCATCATGGCTTTACAGGATCGCGGCGTTATTGCGCTCGGCTTGCTTGAGGTAGGCCACCAATTCCCGGGCCGGCAGGGGTTTGCTGTAGTGATAGCCCTGGCCTTCGTGGCAGCCTTCGTTGATGACGTAGGCTTCCTGCTCGGGAGTTTCCACGCCTTCGGCGATGACCTGCATGCCCAGGCTTTTGCCCAGTTGGATGATCGCCCGCACGATGGTGGCATCGTCATCGTCATCCAGCAGGTCCTGGACGAAGCTCTTGTCGATCTTGATTTTGTCCAGGGGCAGGCTTTTCAGGTAACTGAGGGAGGAATAGCCGGTACCGAAGTCGTCGATGGCAATCAGCGCGCCGGAGCGGCGCAGGCTCAGCAAGTGCTGGGCGGCGGTGCTGATGTCGTCCATCAGGCCGGTTTCGGTGACTTCCAGCTCCAGGCTGCGCGGGGGCAGGCGATAGATCTGCAGCAGGTTATTGACCACCCGTGGCAGCTCGGCGTGGTGCAGTTGCACCGTGGACAGGTTGACCGCCATGCGCAACTCGGTGAACCCCAGGTCATGCCATTCGCGCAGTTGCCGGCAGGCCTGGTCCAGCACCCATTCGCCAATGGCAATGATGGTGCCGTTCTGTTCCGCCAGTGGGATAAACAGGTCGGGTGGCACCAGGCCGTGTTCCGGGTGTTGCCAGCGAATCAGCGCCTCGACGCCGACCACGCGATGATCGACGTAGCTGATCTGCGGTTGGTACACCAAGTGAAACTGGTCTCGGCCCAAGGCCTCGCGCAAGTCTTTCTCCAGTTCGCGACGACGACGCATCTCGCTGTCGACACTGGCGATATAGAACTGGTAGCGATTGCGCGAGCGGCTCTTGGCCAGGGTCATGGTCTGCTCGGCCTTTTGCAGCAGCTTTTCGGTGCTGTCACCGTCCTCGGGGAACAAGGTGATGCCGATGGTGGCGCGCAGGCGGATCTGTTCGTGATCGAGGGCGAATTCGGCTTCCAGGTCATCGAGGATGCTTTGTGCCAGTTCGGCGGCTTCGTAGGGTTGCTCGATATCGGCCTGCACCAGGGCAAACTGGTCGCCACCCAGGCGGGCGAGGGCGCCGAGCCGACCACTGTGGGCCCGCAGGCGGTCGGCCAGGGCTAGCAGCAATTGGTCGCCGGCCTGGTAGGTGTACTGCTCGTTGACGCTCTTGAAGTCATCCAGCCCCACGCATAACACGGCGACCCGGCGTTGCCGGCGCCCGGCGTCGATCAGGATCTTGTCCAACTGTTCTTGCAGTTTCTGGCGGTTGGGCAGACCCGTGAGAAAGTCGTACTGGGCCATGCGTTGCAGGCTGTTTTCCGCCTCGTGACGCAGGTGGGTATTGCGCTCGATCGACGCCAGCAACTGGTTGGCGGTGTTGATCCACAGCCCCAGTTCATTCTTTTCGTGGCCCTTGAGCTGCGGGATCTTGTGCTCGCTGGGCCGGTCGGGGTTGATCGAGCTCAGGTGGCCGATGATCCGCGACAGTGGCTTGGTCAGCAGCCAGTGATAGACCAGGTACAGCACCAGCCCCATGGCCAGGGCGCGTAGCACCCCGGAGATGAAGATGATCACCGAATTGACGATAAAACCCTGGCCATAGGTGGCGGTGTCGAGGGTGATGCTCAGGTCACCGTAATACTCACTGTAGGGCCCGCGCCCCACCAGTGGGATGCTGAAGGTGCGTTCCTGGCCAAGAATCACGTCCGTCAGCCAGCGGCTGGGGGAGTGCTGCAGGTCCCGGCTCTTTTCGGCGAGCATGGGCTCGTTGGGATGGCCAATGGAGGCCATGCGCACCGCATCATCCTGGAACAGGCCTTCTATCACCTGCATGCCCATCTCACGGTCCAGGCTGTAGACGGCCTGGGTCGAGGGATCGCGAAACATGTCGAGGATGCGCTGGGCATCGCCTGCCACGGCCTGGCGCGTCTTGTAGGCATCAAAGACGATCTGCGCCACGCTCAGGGCAACGCCCACTATCAGTGCCGACAACAGCACCACCCGGAGCAACTTCACTGACAAGCTGTTTTTGAGTTCCAGCTTCAAAGGGTCATTCCTTGTTCCTTGCGGGTAGCCTCAATATGCCATGAGTATTGGCAATCCCGTGGTGGCAGTCAAAGGAACATTGAAGTGTCAGGTGCTTTGGTATTTTTTGACAGGCACTGCGTAGAGGTTGGCGTGGCCTGGAAGGGGCAAGGAGCGATTGTTGCTTTGAACGCTTTTTTGAGTAGGAGGCGGATTGCATCCGCCATCCTCTAACGCCCTTTGGCTTGCGCCGTAGGGCGTGTGTTTTTCGCACCAAGGATGCAAAGCCGGTAGGCGCCAGGCTTTACTTACACACCGATTTTCGCTGGGTTGTTTTCTCCAGCCATCTCCAGCATCGACGACAGGTCTTGCCCCTGCTCTTGCTCCAGATTCTGTGATGCACCGTTCATCCCCTCGCTCGCTCCTTTCGAAGCTCCACCCATGAATCCGCCTATTAGTTGGCCTACCATTTGCCCTGCCATTTCTCCTATGCCACCCATAGTGAGTTCTCCAATATTTAATGAAAGGGACATTCCTCTCGCTTAATAAGTGGCAACTTCCTGCTGTTGAGTTCCACTAATCGTCGTGCGTTTTTCCGGCGGTTAACGGGCATAAAAAAGCCCGGCAATCGCCGGGCTCTTTGTACTGCAAGGGTCACTTACGCAGTGAAGGTCTTGCCTTCGAACTGCTCGGCAACGAACTTCCAGTTGACCAGGTTCCAGAACGCTTCCACATACTTTGGACGCACGTTGCGGTAGTCGATGTAGTAGGCGTGTTCCCAGACGTCGCAGGTCAGCAGCGGGGTGTCGCCGCTGGTCAGCGGGTTGCCGGCGCCGATGGTGCTGGCCAGGGCCAGGGAACCGTCAGCCTTTTTCACCAGCCAGCCCCAACCGGAACCGAAGGTGCCGACGGATGTCTTGGTGAACTCTTCCTTGAACTTGTCGAACGAACCGAACGCGGTGTTGATCGCCTCGGCCAGAGCACCAGTTGGTTGACCGCCGGCGTTTGGCGCCAGGCAGTTCCAGTAGAAGGTGTGGTTCCAGACCTGGGCGGCGTTGTTGAAGATGCCACCCGAAGAGGACTTGACGATCTCTTCCAGGGTCTTGCCTTCGAACTCGGTGCCAGGCACCAGGTTGTTCAGGTTCACGACATAGGTGTTGTGGTGCTTGTCGTGGTGGAACTCCAGGGTTTCCTTGGAGATGTGCGGCTGCAGGGCATCGTGTGCGTACGGCAGCGGCGGCAATTCGAAAGCCATGATAATTCTCCTAATCAGGTCAGTTGCGGTGAGCGCAAGGCCGATCACGGGCGGCCAAACAAGCGCCGGGGAGTTTGTACTCTTTGCGGCGCAGGGTCTGGATCATAGCACCGGGGGTGCGGCAAAACCACGCAACAACTGTGTGGAATAGAGGTTCCAGAGCGTTTTGGAATAATCCTCAGGTGCTGATCAATTGATAGGCCACGCTGAACATCATCACCGCCACCAGCAGGTCCAGCAGGCGCCAGGTTGCCGGGCGCGCCAACCACGGGGCCAGCCATGCGGCGCCGAGGGCCAGGGCCGAAAACCACAGGAACGAAGCGCTGGCGGCGCCTGCCACATAGGCGCCCGGTTCGGTTTGCTGGGCGCCGAGGGAGCCGATCAGCAAAACGGTGTCCAGGTACACGTGCGGGTTGAGCAAGGTCACGGCCAGGGCACTGAGCATCACCGCGCGCAATGAGCGCACCTTGTGGCCTTCGCCTTGGCCCAGGCTTTGTTTCGAACAGGCGCGGCGCAGGGCCAGGGCGCCGTACCACAGCAGGAATGCCGCACCGCCCCAGCGTGCAACTGCCAGCAACAACGGGTTATGCGCCAGGACCGTCGCCAGGCCAAACACCCCGGCGGCCACCAGCAGTGCATCACACACCACGCACAAGGCCGCCACGGGCAGGTGATGTTCGCGACGCAGGCTCTGGGCCAGGACAAACGCGTTTTGTGTACCGATGGCCATGATCAGCCCCAAGGCGACCAGCAGGCCGTTCACATAGCTTTGCCACATAGGATTTACTCCGCGTTCGCTGCCAGTTGTTGCAACACAGCCATCGCCCGCTCGGCATCCTCGCGGCCGACAAACAGGTGATCGTGGTAAAAGCCGGCGATCACATTGCAACTGATCCCGGCACGCCCCAGGGCGCTGGCGAAGGCGGCAGTCAGGCCGACGGCTTCCAGGGCCGAATGCACGTTCAAGGTGATCCACGCCGCCACGTACTCGAAGGCAAGGCCGGCCAGCTCGGCCTGTTGGCGCTCGACAATCACCGTCAACCCTTCCTGCTCGCGAAAGCTGCCGATCACCTCGCAGTCGGGCAGGCGGTTGTCGGCCAGGGTGCAGAACACATAGTCGCCTGCGTTGAGTTGTGGGCTCATGCTGCGCAGCAGGGTTGCCAGGGCGGTTTCGCCAGCCATTGGGAGATCCTTGAAAGAAGATAGACACGGGATGCTGGTCATTCTCCGGTCTGGCGCTGTATAAGAAAAACCAATATTGCTCATCGCTCATTAGGAAAACTGATGTTCGACTATAAATTGCTTTCGGCCCTGGCGGCGGTGGTGGAACAGGCCGGCTTCGAGCGCGGCGCCCAGGTACTCGGGGTGTCGCAATCGGCGATCTCCCAGCGCATCAAATTGCTTGAAGCGCGCATCGGCCAGCCGGTACTGGTGCGAGCGAGCCCGCCAACACCCACGGAAATCGGCCGGCGCCTGCTCAACCATGTGCAGCAGGTGCGTCTACTGGAGCGCGACCTGCAAAGCCAGGTGCCGGCGCTGGATGAAGAGGGCATGCCCGAGCGCCTGCGCATAGCCCTCAACGCCGACAGCCTGGCGACCTGGTGGGCCCAGGCGGTGGGCGACTTTTGCGCCGAGCAGCATGTGCTGCTGGACCTGGTGGTGGAGGACCAGACCGTCGGCCTTAAACGCATGCGCGCCGGCGAAGTGGCGGCCTGCGTCTGCGCCAGCGAGCGCCCGGTAGCCGGTGCCCGCAGCCTGCTGTTGGGAGCCATGCGCTATCGGGCGCTGGCCAGCCCGGCGTTTATCGCCCGGCACTTTCCCGGCGGAGTGCGAGCGGAGCAATTGGCGCGCACCCCGGCGCTGGTGTTTGGCCCGGATGATTTTTTGCAACATCGCTACCTGGCATCGCTGGGTGTGGACGGCGGTTTCGAGCACCATTTATGCCCGTCCTCCGAAGGCTTTATCCGCCTGACCGAGGCCGGCCTGGGCTGGGGGCTGGTGCCGGAGTTGCAGGTGCGTGACCAGTTGCAGCGAGGCGTGCTGGTGGAGCTACTGCCAGATAAACCCATCGATGTGCCGTTGTACTGGCATCATTGGCGCAGTGGTGGGCAATTGCTTGGCTTGTTGACCGAGCATCTGGCACGGGCGACTGGCCAATTGTTGGTGCCGCATTAGCAATGCCAAGCGTCAAGCTACCAGCTGCAAGTTAGCGCTTGCGGATCGAATTTAACTTGCAGCTTGTAGCTTGACGCTTGGAGCTGCATCCGAAGGAGGCACCATGAAAGTTCTGGTCACCGGCGCAAGCGGCTTCATCGGCGGGCGCTTTGCGCGTTTTGCCTTGGAGCAGGGCCTGGACGTGCGGGTCAACGGGCGACGGGCCGAAGGTGTCGAGCATCTGGTACGGCGCGGCGCCGAGTTTATCCAGGGTGATTTGAATGATGCGGATCTGGTACGCGACCTGTGCCGCGATGTCGAGGCCGTGGTCCATTGTGCCGGCGCCGTGGGCGTGTGGGGGCGTTATCAGGATTTCTATCAGGGCAATGTGCAGGTCACTGAAAACGTGGTCGAAGCCTGCCTGAAACAACGGGTCGGGCGCCTGGTGCACCTGTCGTCGCCCTCGATCTATTTTGATGGCCGCGATCACCTGGGGCTGACTGAAGAGCAAGTGCCCAAACGCTTTAAACACCCCTATGCGGCCACCAAGTACCTGGCCGAGCAAAAAGTCTTTGGCGCCCAGGAATTCGGTCTTGAAGTGCTGGCCCTGCGCCCGCGCTTTGTCACCGGTGCCGGCGATATGAGCATCTTCCCGCGCCTGTTGAAAATGCAGCGCAAGAACCGCCTGGCCATCGTCGGCGACGGCCTGAACAAGGTCGACTTCACCAGTGTGCACAACCTCAACGAGGCCCTGCTCAGCAGCCTGCTGGCCACCGGCTCGGCGCTGGGCAAAGCCTACAACATCAGTAATGGTGCGCCGGTGCCGGTGTGGGACGTGGTCAACTATGTGATGCGCCAGATGGAAATGCCCCAGGTCACCCGTTACCGCTCATACGGTTTGTCCTACAGCGTCGCGGCGCTCAATGAAGCCTTTTGTGCGATGTGGCCGGGGCGCCCGGAACCTTCCCTGTCACGCCTGGGGATGCAGGTGATGAACAAGGATTTCAGCCTCGATATCAGCCGGGCGCGGCACTACCTCGACTATCAGCCCAAGGTCAGCCTGTGGACTGCCCTCGATGAGTTTTGTCACTGGTGGAAAGTGCAGGAACCGGGGTCCAGGTAGAGCCGGCAACACCGGGAAGCGATTTTTCGGTTGCAGCTCGACCAAGGTGACGGGTCAGGGGTTTATACTCGCGCCGCTTGTTTTTTTTGTGGGGTTATTTCAAGGTTGATTCATGCGTAACGATACTAAAGACGACTTCGACAATGTGCCGAGCCTGCGTGCCGACGTTGGCGACGACGATGATTTTGTGCCAACGGCTGCCACGTCCATGCGTTCGCGCCCGGCCCCGGTGGTCAAGGTCAAGAGCGCCAGCACCGGGCCGTTGTGGGCCCTGGTCGGCGCGCTGCTGTTCGCCTTTGCAGGCCTGGCGTGGTGGAGCTTCCAGCAGATTTCCCTGATGGGGCAGCAACTGGTGGCGACCCAGGAGAGCTTTGCACGCATCAGCGAAGAGGCCGCTGGTCGTTTGCAGGATATTTCCGGCAAGGTGGTGGCCAGCGAAGCCAGCGTCAATACCGGCAGTGAAGCGCTGAAGCTGCAGATCAAGCAGTTGGAAAGCCAATTGCTGGAACAGGGCAAGCAGCAGTTGGGCGTGGCGGGCCAGGCCACTGACCTGGACCAGCGCCTGGCGCAGATGAGTGCCAGCACCACGGAACTGACCACCGCCAATACCCAGTTGCAGGCCCAGGTGCAAACCCTGGCGAGCGAACTGACGGCCCTCAAGGCTGCGCAGGTTGAAGCGGGTAAGTTGAATGCCGAAGTCAAGGAGTTGACCACGGATGTGGCGGCCTTGAAGAAGCAGGGCAATCCGGCCACGGCCATTGCCCGCCTGGAACAGGACCTGTTGGTGATCAAGAGCGAACTGGACAATCGTGCGGCCACTGAAGGGCCGTCGAATAAAGAGTTCGACGTGTTCCGCATCCAGACCACCCGCAACATCACCACCTTGCAGACCCAGATGCAGAACCTGCAACGGGAAATGAGCGCACCGGCCAAGGTCACGCCCTTGGGCCAGTAACCCCATTATTTTTGTAGGCGCCGGCTTGCCGGCGCCTACAAATGTCACTGTTTGGTGACATTCCCCATCTCTTTCGTTACATGCCCCTTCTCGGCCCTTGTTTAGACTGCGGTCATCCCACAAAAACAAAAAGGGCTACCCATGACCATCCAACCACTGCCTGCCAGCAGTTGGCTGAACGCACCAGCCCATCACGCCTGGCTTGCCGCCGAAGGCCAGCGCCTGCTGGCGTTTGCCAAGGCTTCCCGGCTGCCTGACGGCTTCGGCAACCTTGACGACCAGGGCCGCCTGCCCATCGATGCGCGTGCCGAAACCATGAACACCGCCCGAATGACCCACAGCTTCGCCATGGCCCACGCCCAGGGGCTGCCGGGGTATGCCGAGCTTGTGGAACACGGGGTTGCCAGCCTCGGCGGCCCGTTGCGTGATGCCGTGCATGGCGGCTGGTTTGCCGTTTCCGGTGCAGCAGATGGCAATACGGGCAAGGCCGCCTACCTGCACGCCTTTGTCGCCCTGGCCGCCAGTTCTGCGGTGGTGGCCGGTGCTCCCGGGGCGCAAGCCTTGCTGGCGGATGCCATCCACATCATCAACCAGCATTTCTGGTGCGAGGAGGAGGGCGCCATGCTCGAATCCTTCGCCCAGGACTGGAGCGGCGAGGAAGCCTATCGCGGCGCCAACAGCAACATGCACGCCACCGAAGCCTTCCTTGCCCTGGCTGATGTTACCGGCGATAGCCTGTGGCTGGGCCGGGCGTTGCGCATCGTTGAGCGAGTGATCCACCAGCACGCTGGCGCCAATGAATTTATGGTGATCGAGCATTTCGACCGCTACTGGCAGCCCCTGCACCGTTACAACGAAGACAACCCGGCCGATGGCTTTCGCCCCTACGGCATCACCCCCGGCCATGGGTTCGAATGGGCACGCTTGGTGTTGCACCTTGAAGCTGCGCGCGAGCAGGCGGGGCTGGTCACGCCAGGCTGGCTGCTGGACGCTGCCAAAGGCCTGTTCGCCAGTGCCTGCGAACATGGCTGGTCGGTGGATGGTGCCCCAGGCCTGGTCTACACCCTGGACTGGCACTCTCGCCCAGTGGTGCGCGAGCGCCTGCATTGGACCCACGCCGAAGCCAGCGCGGCTGCCCAGGCGTTGCTCAAACGCACGGGCGAGTGGCATTACGAGGTTTGGTACCGGCGGTTCTGGGAGTTCTGTGAAACCCGGTTTATCGACCGTGTCCATGGCAGTTGGCATCACGAACTCGATCCGCAAAACGTGCCCGCCAGCAAGATCTGGGGCGGCAAGCCGGACCTGTACCATGCCTGGCAGGCGGTGTTGCTGCCTGGGCTACCGTTATCGCCAAGCATGGCCAGTGCGCTGGGGGCCGGTTGTTATGTCACCAAGTGGTGACATTTGCCCGTCCCTTTGTTACGTGCCTGGCAAAAAACCCTGTTTAGAATCCTATGCAGCGCAAGCGCCAGACTTGCATGCATAACAACAAGAAAAAGGTACTCAGATGAACGCGATTAATCGCCTCGCCGTTGCTATTTCCATTGCCTCGTTGTTTCCCCTCAGTGCTTTTGCCGCCGACTCGAAAGGGACGGTTGAAGTTGTGCATTGGTGGACCTCGGGCGGTGAGAAGGCGGCGGTGGATGTCCTGAAGGCCCAAGTTGAGAAAGACGGCTTCACCTGGAAAGACGGGGCTGTTGCAGGTGGTGGCGGCGCCACCGCGATGACCGTGCTGAAAAGCCGCGCGGTCGCCGGCAACCCGCCAGGCGTTGCCCAGATCAAGGGCCCGGACATCCAGGAATGGGCGTCCACCGGGCTGCTCGATACCGACGTCCTCAAGGACGTGGCCAAGACCGAGAAGTGGGATGGCCTGCTCGACAAAAAAGTCTCCGATACCGTGAAGTACGACGGTGATTACGTGGCCGTGCCGGTGAATATCCACCGCGTCAACTGGCTGTGGATCAACCCGCAAGTCTTCAAGAAAGCCGGCATCACCAAAAACCCTACGACCCTCGAAGAATTCTACGCCGCCGGCGACAAGCTCAAGGCCGCAGGCTTCATCCCGCTCGCCCACGGTGGCCAGCCTTGGCAGGACAGCACGGTGTTCGAAGCCGTGGTGCTGTCGGTCATGGGTGTCGATGGCTACAAGAAAGCCCTGGTCGATCTCGACAACGCAGCCCTGACCGGCCCGGACATGGTCAAGTCGCTGACTGAACTGAAGAAAGTCGCGACCTATATGGATGCCGACGGTAAGGGCCAGGACTGGAACCTGGAAGCCGCCAAGGTCATCAACGGCAAGGCCGGCATGCAGATCATGGGTGACTGGGCCAAGAGCGAGTGGACTGCCGCCAACAAGGTCGCCGGCAAGGATTACGAGTGCGTAGCCTTCCCTGGCACCGAAAAGGCCTTCACCTACAACATCGACTCCCTGGCGGTGTTCAAGCAGAAAGATGCCGGCACCTCGGCCGGTCAGCAGGACATTGCCAAAGTGGTGCTGGGCGAGAACTTCCAGAAGGTCTTCAGCATCAACAAAGGCTCGATCCCGGTGCGCAACGACATGCTCAGCGATATGGGCAAGTACGGCTTCGACGCCTGTGCCCAGACCGCTGCCAAGGACTTCCTGGCGGATGCCAAGTCCGGCGGCTTGCAGCCAAGCATGGCGCACAACATGGCGACTACCCTGGCGGTACAGGGCGCGTTCTTTGATGTGGTGACCAACTTCATCAACGACCCGAAAGCCGACCCGGCCGACACCGCCAAGAAGCTTGGCGCAGCGGTCAAGTCTGCCAAATAACCCTTGGAAGGCTGGGCTTGAGTGTGGGAGCGGGCTTGCCCGCGATGCAGGCGCCTCGGTGTATCAATGACACCCAGGTGATGCCATCGCAGGCAAGCCAGCTCCCACCTAAAGCCGGCCCCCACACGGTTATCCACTAGCCCCTTACTCCTTGCCCTGGATTTTCCCATGAGTTCTGTTGCTGTGTTCAGCAAGGCCTCGCCGTTCGATGCATTGCAGCGCTGGCTACCTAAACTGGTGCTGGCGCCGAGCATGTTCATCGTCCTGGTGGGCTTCTATGGCTACATCCTGTGGACGTTCGTACTGTCGTTCACCAACTCCACCTTCCTGCCGACCTACAAGTGGGTAGGCCTGGCGCAATATGCGCGTTTGTTCGACAACGATCGCTGGTGGGTGGCGAGCAAAAACCTGGCGCTGTTTGGCGGCATGTTTATCGGCATCACCCTGGTGATCGGCGTGCTGCTGGCGGTATTTCTCGACCAGCGCATCCGCCGCGAAGGCTTCATTCGCACTATTTACCTGTACCCGATGGCGCTCTCGATGATCGTCACCGGTACCGCCTGGAAATGGCTGCTCAACCCCGGCATGGGCCTGGACAAACTGCTGCGCGACTGGGGCTGGGAAGGCTTTCGCCTGGACTGGCTGATCGACCCGGACCGCGTGGTGTATTGCCTGGTGATCGCGGCGGTATGGCAAGCCTCGGGCTTTATCATGGCAATGTTCCTCGCCGGCTTGCGTGGGGTTGACCAATCGATCATCCGTGCCGCGCAGATCGACGGCGCGAGCCTGCCGCGCATCTACTGGAGCGTGGTGCTGCCCAGCCTGCGTCCGGTGTTCTTCAGTGCGGTGATGATCCTTGCGCACATCGCGATCAAGAGCTTCGACCTGGTGGCCGCGATGACGGCCGGTGGCCCAGGTTATTCGTCCGACCTGCCGGCGATGTTCATGTATTCCTTCACCTTCAGCCGTGGCCAGATGGGCATGGGCTCGGCCAGTGCGATCCTGATGCTCGGTGCGATCCTCGCGATCATTGTGCCTTACCTGTACTCCGAGCTGAGGACCAAGCGCCATGACTAGTCTCGCCAAACCTTCCATCAGCTTCAGCCGTGTCGCGATCCATGCGGTGCTGATCCTGGCCGTGGTGCTGTACCTGGTGCCGCTGGTGGTCATGCTGCTGACCAGTTTCAAGACCCCGGAAGACATCAGCACCGGCAACCTGCTGAGCTGGCCGACGGTGATTACCGGTATCGGCTGGGTCAAGGCCTGGGCCACGGTGAACGGTTACTTCTGGAACTCGTTCCTGATCACCGTCCCGGCGGTGTTGATCTCCACCATCATCGGTGCATTGAACGGCTACGTGCTGGCGATGTGGCGTTTTCGTGGCTCGCAGCTGTTCTTCGGCCTGTTGCTGTTCGGCTGCTTCCTGCCGTTCCAGACCGTTTTGCTGCCAGCCTCGTTCACCCTCGGCAAGATGGGCCTGGCCAGCACCACCACCGGCTTGGTGTTTGTGCATGTGGTCTACGGCCTGGCGTTTACCACGCTGTTCTTCCGTAACTACTACGTGAGCATTCCGGATGCGCTGGTCAAGGCGGCACGCCTGGATGGCGCAGGATTTTTCACAATTTTTCGTCGGATCATTCTGCCGATGTCGACTCCGATCATCATGGTCTGCCTGATCTGGCAGTTTACCCAGATCTGGAACGACTTCCTGTTTGGCGTGGTGTTCTCCAGTGGTGATTCGCAGCCGATCACGGTGGCGCTGAACAACCTGGTCAACACCAGCACCGGGGCCAAGGAATATAACGTTGATATGGCGGCGGCGATGATCGCCGGGCTGCCGACCCTGCTGGTCTATGTGGTCGCAGGCAAGTATTTCGTGCGCGGTCTCACGGCCGGCGCGGTCAAGGGGTAATCATGGCTACGCTCGAACTTCGCAACGTAAACAAGACCTATGGTGCCGGCCTGCCGGACACCCTGAAGAACATCGAACTGTCGATCAAGGACGGCGAATTCCTGATCCTCGTCGGGCCCTCGGGCTGCGGTAAATCCACCCTGATGAACTGCATCGCCGGCCTGGAAAACATCAGCGGTGGCGCGATCATGATCGGTGACCAGGACGTCAGCGGCATGAGCCCCAAGGACCGGGACATCGCCATGGTGTTTCAGTCCTATGCGCTGTACCCAACCATGAGCGTGCGCGAGAACATCGAATTCGGCCTGAAAATCCGCAAGATGAGCCAGCCGGCCATCGATGAGGAAGTGGCGCGGGTGGCCAAGCTGCTGCAGATCGAGCACCTGCTCAATCGCAAGCCAGGCCAGCTCTCGGGCGGCCAGCAACAACGCGTGGCCATGGGCCGTGCCTTGGCGCGGCGGCCGAAGATCTACCTGTTCGACGAACCGCTGTCCAACCTCGATGCCAAGCTGCGCGTCGAGATGCGCACCGAAATGAAACTGATGCACCAGCGCCTGAAAACCACCACGGTCTACGTGACCCACGACCAGATCGAAGCCATGACCCTGGGCGACAAAGTGGCGGTGATGAAGGACGGCATCATCCAGCAATTCGGCACGCCGAAAGAGATCTACAACGATCCGGCCAACCTGTTTGTCGCCAGCTTCATTGGCTCGCCGCCGATGAACTTTATCCCCCTGCGTTTGCAGCGCAAGGAAGGCCGCCTGCTGGCCCTGCTCGACAGCGGCCAGGCGCGTTGCGAGTTGCCGCTGGGCATGAGCGATGCCGGCCTTGAAGAGCGTGACGTGATCCTCGGCCTGCGCCCGGAACAGATTGTTCTGGCTGCCGGTGAAGGCAATGGGTTGCCGAGCATTCGCGCCGAGGTCCAGGTCACTGAGCCCACCGGTCCGGACACCCTGGTGTTCGTCCAGCTCAATGACACCAAGGTCTGCTGCCGCCTGGCGCCGGATGTGGCACCGCAAGTGGGCGAGAGCCTGACCTTGCAGTTCGATCCGGCCAAGGTGCTGCTGTTCGACGCCAAGACGGGCGAGCGCCTGGGCACTGCCGCCTCGCAACCGCTGCAACACGCCGACAACGTCACCCAATTCAAGGGTCGCTGAAGATCAATCACTGTAGGAGCGAGCTTGCTCGCGAAAAACTTGAGATCGCCGCGTTCATCCAAGATGCCCGCGTCAGCGTTAACGATCTTCGCGAGCAAGCTCGCTCCTACAGGGATGCTTGTTTCAAATAAAAATAGATGTAAACCGCGTTAGATAAAAACAGTTAATAACAATAAAGACGAGGATGTAGGGATGAAAAAGCAACACAACAACACCCGGCTGATCTGCCAACTGTCAGCGGCAGCAGCCCTGGTCTTGTCTGCCAATGCGATGGCGGACGATGCCTTCAGTGCCGACTCCAAGTGGATGACCGGCGATTGGGGCGGTGAGCGTACCAAGCTGATCGAGCAAGGTATCGACATCAAGGCTGACTACGTTGGGGAGGCGGGCTACAACGCGCGCGGCGGCTACAACGATGACAAAACCGGGCGTTACGCTGACCAGTTCGGACTTGGGGTCGCGCTGGACCTGCAAAAACTCTGGGGCTGGGACAACACCCAGGCCAAGATCCAGATGACCAGCCGTAATGGCCGCAACATCTCCAATGACCGTATTGGCGATCCGCGTGCCGGCACCTTGAGTTCCTCGCAAGAAGTGTATGGCCGTGGCCACATGGTGCGTCTGACCCAGTTCTGGATCCAGCACCAGATGTTCGACAAAAAACTGGACGTGAAGCTCGGTTACTTCGGTGAAGGCGAAGACTTCAACACCTTCCCGTGCGAGTTCCAGAACCTGTCGTTCTGCGGCTCCCAGGTCGGTAACTACGTCAACACCTGGTACAACTGGCCGGTCAGCCAGGCCGCTATCCGCGTGAAGTACCACATCACTCCCGAGCTGTATGCGCAGATCGGTGCGTACAACCAGAACCCATCGCAGCTGGAGCACGGCAACGGCTTCAAACTCAGCGGCAGTGGCACCAAAGGCACCGTGATCCCGGTGGAGTTGGTCTGGTCGCCGAAGGTCAATAACCTGCCGGGCGAATACCGTGTGGGTTACTACAAGAGCGCCGCGGATGCGCCTGATGTGCGTGAGGACGTCAACGGTAATGATGCCGCCACCACTGGCGCTGACTACCGCACCCGCAGCAGCAAGAAAGGCTACTGGTTCGTTGCGCAACAGCAACTCACCACCCATAACGGCGACGCGTCTCGTGGTCTGAATATCGCGGCCAACGCCACGTTCCACGACAAAGAAACCAACACCGTCGATAACTACCAGTCGATCATGCTGGTGTACAAAGGCCCATTCGACGCGCGTCCAAAAGATGACGTGGGTATCGGCGCCGCGCGTCTGCACGTCAACGAAGACGTGAAGAAAAACGCCGAGCTGCGCAACATTTCCAACGGTGTGAGCGACTACGACAACGCGCGGTTCTCGCCTCTGCGCGAAACCGAGTACAACTTCGAAATCAACTACGGCTTCCACGTCACCAACTGGCTGACCGTGCGTCCCAACCTGCAATACGTTGTCCAACCGGGCGGCGTGGATAAAGTCGATAACGCGCTGGTGGCCGGCCTGAAAATTCAGTCGGTGTTCTAACGCTGTTGCGATAAGCTCCTTCTCTCTGTGCGCATTTGCGGGTAGCCATGGCTATCCGCTTTTTTTTGCGAAGGGCGAACAGCCCTGTAGGCGCGAGCTTGCTCGCGAAAAACTTGAGAGCGCCGCGTTCATCCAAGATGCCCGCGTCAGCGTTAACGATCTTCGCGAGCAAGCTCGCTCCTACAGGTATGTACACATTTGCGCGACATGATTATCAGGACCGTGGCACATGCATGAGCAACCGCTGCAACGCTTTTTCAAATCCCTGCGCGAGCAACCGGTGTTTGCCTGGGAGCGCTTTCAGATGCGCGACGTGTTGGTGATCGACCACCCGTTGTGCCAGGCGGTGTTCAGCCGTCAGGGCGCACAGTTGCTGCATTTCCAGCCCACAGGCCAGAAACCCTGGCTGTGGTGCGCGGCCAAGTGGCCGCAAGTCGGGGCGATTCGCGGTGGCGTGCCGGTGTGCTGGCCGTGGTATGGCCGTCATCCCAGCGAAAATGCCTGGCCGTCCCACGGTTGGGCGCGGCTGATCGACTGGAAACTGCTCGACAGCAGCAGCGATGACGACGGCGTGCGCCTGCACTGGCAACTGCAACTGTGCGACTGGCAGGTCGACCTGCACGCGCACCTGGGCGAAAGCCTGGAACTGCGCCTGAGCACCGAGCATCAGGATGAGCTGCCGTGCCAATTGAGCCACGCTTTGCACGCTTACTGGCGTATTGGTCATGTTGATGAGATAGCGCTGTCTGGGCTAGATGGGGCGCAGGGTTACGACCAGTTGAGCCGTCAGGCCTGCCAGCAAGAAGGTGAGTTGCGCGTTGATGGCGGCTGCCAGCGGGTGTTCCAGCATGAGGGCGAATTGCAGATCAAGGACCATGCGTGGCAGCGCGAGTTGTGCATCGATACCGGCGACAGTGCCAACACCGTGGTCTGGCATCCGGGCAGCCGGCCGCTGCTGGGGGTGAGTTTTAACGAGGCGTCGGGGTTTGTGTGTGTGGAGTCGGCGATGGCCGGGGCCAGCCTGGCGCCGGGGGAGAGGGCGCATTTGAGTTTGCAGGCCAGGGCTGGGGTTTAGTGGTGTTGCTGATGCCCTTTTCGCGAGCAAGCCCGCTCCCACATTTTTGATTTGTGAACACATTCGAATGTGGGAGCGGGCTCTGCTGGAGGAGATTCCAGCTTTAGTTGAACTCATCCCCCACCGGATACCGGCTGTCATTCAGGCTCTCCTTGATCTTGCGCAAATGCGGCTGGAAATCCACGCCGCGGCGCAAGGTCATACCAGTGGCCAGCACATCCAGCACCGTCAACTGAATGATCCGCGAGGTCATCGGCATATAGATGTCGGTGTCTTCCGGCAACGGAATATTCAGGCTGACCGTACTGGCCTTGGCCAGGGGCGAATTCTCGGCGGTCACGCCCAGCACCGAGGCGCCGTTTTCCCGGGCGATGCGCGCCACTTCCACCAGCTCGCGGGTACGGCCGGTGTAGGAAATGATCACAAACAGCTCGCCGGTATGCGCCACCGAAGCAATCATCCGCTGCATCAGCACATCGGCATGGGCGGTGACCGACAGGTTGAAGCGGAAAAACTTGTGCAGGGCATCCATGGCCACCGGTGCCGAGGCGCCCAGGCCGAAAAAGTGGATCTGCCGCGCCTGGATCAACAGGTCCACGGCCTTGCTGATCAGGTTGGGGTCCAGGGCCTGGCAGGCGCTGTCCAATGAGGCGATGGCGCTGCCAAAGATCTTCTGGGTGTAGGCCTCGGGGTTATCATCGGCTTCCACGGCGCGGCTGACATAGGCGGCGCCACTGGCCAGGCTTTGCGCCAATTGCAATTTCAGTTCAGGGTAACCACTGACACCGAACGAGCGGCAAAAGCGGTTGACCGTCGGTTCACTGACCGAAGCGGCTTGGGCGAGGGCAGCGATCGAGAAGCGGGTCGCCTGCTGCGGATTGAGCAGGATGACCTCGGCGACTTTTTTCTCGGCCTTGTTCAATTCTTCGAGGCGGTTCCGGATCTGTTCCAGAAGATTTCGCACGCGGTCCATTCAGTCTTTCCTTCGGGCGACGATGCAAATAAGGGCCTGTAATAGGTCGCAGAGCGACCCTTGGCGGTGGCCTATCCTACTGAGGGTAGTTGAACACCACCACTCGCAATGCGTATTTCGGTAAAATGTTGTGGTTATTACTACATTTTCCCTTGAGTGATGCCTTGAAAAAAGGTATTTGTAGCTTAACTTGATAAAAGAACAAACATCATGCCTTCGATAACCGTAGAACCCTGCACCTTTGCCCTGTTTGGCGCCTTGGGTGATCTGGCGCTGCGCAAGTTATTTCCTGCCCTCTATCAACTCGATGGCGCCGGGCTCCTGCACGCCGACACGCGCATCCTGGGCCTGGCCCGTGAGGCCGGTTCCGAGCAGCAGCACCTGGACCACATCGAGCACGAACTGCGCAAATACGTCGGCCTGGAGCTGGACGAAGCCGTGGCCGCGCGCTTCCTGGCGCGCCTGTCCTATGTACACGTCGACTTCATGAAGGCCGATGACTACGTGGCCCTGGCAGACAAGGCCGGTACCGAACAACGCCTGATCGCCTACTTCGCCACCCCGGCGGCGGTGTATGGCGCGATCTGCGAGAACCTGTCCAAGGTCGGCCTGGCGGAAAATACCCGGGTCGTCCTGGAAAAGCCCATCGGCTCGGACCTGGAGTCCTCGCGCAAGGTCAACGACGCCGTCGCGCAGTTTTTCCCGGAAAACCGCACCTACCGCATCGACCACTACCTGGGCAAAGAGACGGTCCAGAACCTGATCGCCCTGCGTTTTGCCAACAGCCTGTTTGAAACCCAGTGGAACCAGAACTACATCTCCCACGTGGAAATCACCGTGGCCGAGCAGGTTGGTATCGAGGGGCGCTGGGGCTATTTCGACAAGGCCGGGCAACTGCGCGACATGATCCAGAATCACCTGCTGCAGCTGCTGTGCCTGATCGCCATGGACCCGCCGGCCGACCTGTCCGCCGACAGCATCCGCGACGAGAAGGTCAAGGTGCTCAAGGCCCTGGCGCCGATTAGCCCGGAAGGCCTGACGACCCAAGTGGTGCGTGGCCAGTACATCGCCGGCTACAGCGCTGGCAAGCCGGTGCCGGGTTACCTGGAAGAAGAGAACTCCAATACCCAGAGCGATACCGAGACCTTTGTTGCCTTGCGTGCCGATATCCGCAACTGGCGTTGGGCCGGGGTGCCGTTCTACCTGCGCACCGGCAAGCGCATGCCGCAAAAACTGTCGCAGATTGTGATCCACTTCAAGGAACCGTCCCACTACATCTTCGCCCCCGAGCAGCGCCTGCAGATCAGTAACAAATTGATCATCCGCCTGCAGCCGGACGAAGGTATTTCCTTGCGTGTGATGACCAAGGAGCAGGGCCTGGATAAAGGCATGCAACTGCGCAGTGGGCCACTGCAACTGAATTTTTCCGACACCTACCGTAGCGCACGGATTCCCGATGCCTACGAGCGGTTGCTGTTGGAAGTGATGCGCGGCAATCAGAACCTGTTTGTCCGTAAAGATGAAATCGAAGCCGCATGGAAATGGTGTGACCAGTTGATCGCCGGGTGGAAGAAGTCCGGTGATGCACCCAAGCCGTACGCGGCGGGTTCCTGGGGGCCGATGAGCTCCATTGCACTGATCACGCGGGATGGGAGGTCGTGGTATGGCGATATCTGATTTGAAACTGCCGCAGGGCGTAACACCCCATGAGTACCGCACACCGGTACTGCTGGCCGAAGGCTTGGCCAATGACGTGGCCGAACAACTGCGCGCGGCCATCAGTGCCCGTGGCGAGGCGACGCTGGTGGTGTCCGGTGGCCGTAGCCCGGTGGCGTTTTTCCAGAACCTGGCACGACAGGGCCTGGACTGGTCCAAGGTCACCATCACCCTGGCCGACGAGCGCTGGGTGCCGGTGGAGCATGCCGACAGCAACGCTGGCCTGTTGAAGAAATATCTGCTGCAAGGCCCGGCGGCCAAGGCCCGGTTCTTGAGCCTCTACAGTGCCGCCGCGAACCTGGACGCTGCTGCCGAACAGGCCGATCGCCTGCTGGCTGAACTGCCGGCGATCGATGTGCTGGTGCTGGGCATGGGCGATGACGGGCATACCGCCTCGCTGTTCCCCAACAGCCCGAACCTGGCCGACGCCCTGAAACCGGATGGCACCCGCCGTTGCTGGCCGATGCTGGCGCCCAGCGTGCCCCATCAGCGCCTGACCATGAGTCGCGCCTTGCTGGCCACTGCCAACTACACCGTGTTGTCGATTGCCGGCGATTCGAAACTCAACACCCTGAGCGAAGCGCTGGCCAGTGACGATGTCGCCGGCATGCCGATTCGCGCGTTTTTGCAACCCACTCTAGAGATTTACTGGTGCCCATGAGCCAAGGATCAGCCGCTATGAAAAGCCCTCACCCGACCGTGTCCATGGCGGATAAAGTTGCCCTGATCGACAGCCTCTGCGCCAAGGCGCGGATCCTGCCGGTGATCACCATTGCCCGCGAGCAGGACATTCTGCCCCTGGCCGATGCCCTCGCGGCAGGTGGCTTGACCGCGCTGGAAGTGACCCTGCGTTCGCAGTTCGGTCTCAAGGCCATCCAGGTCCTGCGTGAGCAGCGCCCGGAGTTGGTCACCGGTGCGGGCACGGTGCTCGATCGCACGATGCTGGCGGCTGCCGAAGCGGCGGGCTCGCAATTTATCGTCACCCCAGGCATTACCCGCGACCTGCTCCAAGCCAGTGTCGACAGCCCGATCCCGCTGCTGCCCGGCATCAGCAATGCTTCCGGCATCATGGAAGGCTATGGCCTGGGTTATCGCCGCTTCAAGCTGTTCCCGGCGGAAGTCAGCGGCGGTGTAGCGGCGATCAAGGCCCTGGGCGGCCCGTTTGGCGAAGTGAAATTCTGCCCGACTGGCGGCGTTGGCCCGGCCAACATCAAGCACTACATGGCGTTGAAAAACGTGATGTGCGTGGGCGGTAGCTGGATGCTTGATCCGGAGTGGATCAAGAACGGCGACTGGGCCCGCATCCAGGAAGTCACCGCCCAGGCGCTGGCACTGCTGGACTGATTGGATTTACCGAATCGTTGTTGCTGTGCTTCACGGCATTTTTGCGGTGCACTTGGTCGGTGCGCCGCTTTTTTTTGCCTACAGAAAAGCGGTAGATCACCGCAATCCAAATGTGGGAGCTGGCTTGCCTGCGATAGCAGTGGGTCAGCCAATACATTTTTCACTGATCCACCGCTATCGCAGGCAAGCCAGCTCCTACTGTTTAATCGGCGTTCAGCTTGGTAATCGCGTTGACCAGCACACCAATGTCCGCCGCCGAGGTCACCAACCCCGGCGTCACCCGTATGCAGGTACCAAACGCCGCCCCACTGCGCAGGGGGGGTCGGGCTCGATTAGTGGCGCGGGGCGGGTTTGCCGTGTTTGGCGCGCAGCGGTTCCAGCAGTTCGGACAGGCCGTTGTGGTCGATTTCCTGCATCAATGCCAGCAGGCCGCCCAACTCGCCGTGGGGGAAACCTTCACGGGCAAACCAGTTCAGGTAAGGGCCGGGCAGGTCGGCAATGATCCGGCCCTTGTATTTGCCGAACGGCATTTCGCGGGTGATCAGCAGTTCGAGTTTTTCAGGGTTCATACGGGCTTCAGGCACTCAGGAAGAAGCCTTGGAAAATACAGGCAATCTGCATGAAGGCCAAATGACAGATCATGCAAATAAAGCGGATACAGATTTTTTGGTTATTTATAACTTGCTGAAAAATAAAGATTAAATCTTTATTGAAGACCTGGCACGGGCGCTGCAACTACCTCAATACATTTCTAAACCCGTGAAGGAATTGAAAAATGACTGATATCAACAAAGAATCGATCTCTGTACTCAATGACCTGATCGAGACCAGTAAAGACGGCCAGGAAGGCTTCAAGACCTGCGCAGAAGATATCAAGCATCCAGAGCTCAAGGCGCTGTTCACCAAGCGTTCAGCTGACTGCGCCTCGGCGGCTGCCGAACTGCAGACGGCCGTGCGTGCCTTGGGTGGTGACCCGCAAGAGTCTGGCAGCGTGGCCGGTGCATTGCACCGTGGCTGGGTCGACGTGAAGTCGCTGGTGACTGGCAAAGATGAAGAAGCGGTGCTTAACGAGGCCGAGCGCGGTGAAGACCACGCCTTGAAGGCTTACAAAGAAGCCATCGAGAAAATCAACAAGCACAACCTGGTAGGTATTCGTGACCTGGTTGAGCGTCAGTACCATGGTGCGCAGCGCAACCATGACCAGGTGAAAGCCCTGCGTAACCAGGCTCGCGCCCAGTCCTGAGCCGCGCCGCAGTAACCAATGTGGGAGCGGGCAAGCCCGCTCCCACATTTGGATATCACATGACTGATCAGCCGATGCTGATGGCCGGCAACTCGGTCAAGGTCACCACCTGTTGCTTGCGTGGCGCCAGGATCTCCGCTTCGCCATCCACCACCAACTCATCGCGCTGGTTGAACACCTGGGTGGCAATCCGCACGCGGAACTTGGGCAGTTTTTCGAGAATTTCCAGACGTACGGTCAGGGTGTCGCCGATTTTCACGGGTTTCTGGAAGCTCATCTGCTGGCCGATATAGATGGTGCCCGGCCCAGGCAGCTCACAGGCGACTGCCGCGCTGATCAAGGCGCCGCTGAACATGCCATGGGCGATACGCTCCTTGAACATGGTCGCTTTGGCGAACTCGGCATCCAGGTGAACCGGGTTATGGTCGCCGGACATGGCTGCGAACAGCTGGATATCGCGCTCTTCCACGGTTTTGCTGTAGGTGGCTTTCTGGCCGACTTCGAGGGCTTCGTAAGGCGTGTTGGTAACCTGGGTCATCTAATCGTGCATCCTGTGGCTAATCGATAATCTTAATTCGTTGATTTTAAACGAAAATATATTTCTGTTCATTCGCAGCGCGCCGGTCGGCGATGGTTCACGGCCTGGGCTATCCACGCCAGTACATCGGCGGTGACCGCGTCGCGGTTGGTTTCATTGAAGAGTTCGTGGCGCGCTTGCGGGTAGATATTCAACTGCAGGTTCTGGCAGCCGGCATCGCGCAGGGCATTGGCCAGGCTGGTGAGACGCTTGCCCTCACTGACCGGATCACATTCGCCGCCCATCACCAGGATTGGCAGGCCTGGATCAATCTGTTTGAGATTGGACGCTTTGCTGATTTGCTGCAAGCCACCGAGCAGGTCGATCCATAGCTGGTTGGTGCAACGAAAGCCGCACAGGGGGTCGTTGATGTACTTGTCCACTTCGTCCGGGTCGCGGCTCAGCCAGTCGAATGCCGTACGGTTGGGTTTGAAAGCCTTGTTGAACGAGCCAAACGACAGGAACTCGATCAGCGCACTGCGCCCACGCAAGCCCTGGCGCAGTCGCTCGGCCCGGGCGATCAGGCGGGCAGCGCGGTACAGGGCTACCGGCTGGAAATTCGAGCCACTGAGAATCGCCCCGTGCAGGCTGGCGCTGTGATGCAGCAGATAAGCCTGGGCGATGTAACTGCCCATGCTATGGCCGAGCAAAATGATTGGCACGCCAGGCGCCTGCTGGCCGATGTGCTGGTTGAGCGCGGCCAGGTCGCCCACCACTTTGCTCCAGCCATCGCGCTCGGCAAACAGCCCCAGGGTGCCTTCATCGGCGGTACGGCCATGGCCGCGCAGGTCCAGGGCATATACGCCGTAGCCGGCATCACACAGGGCCTGGGCCAGGCGTGCATAGCGGCCGCTGTGCTCGGCCATGCCATGGGCCAGCATGATCAACGCCTTGGGTGGCTCGTCCGGAAGCCACTGGTTGACGTACAGGCGGCTGCGATCGTTCGCGCTCAGCCAGAAAGTGGTGTGGTTCATGGCGCTTCCTTTGCTCTGGGTCGTTGCAGTGTATAGCTCATCCGTGGGGTGGCGTCTGATCAGCCCTGGCCTCAGGGGCAAGATTCATACAATCAATGACACGTTTTTGTGTATTTGCCTGTTTGGCCATAACTGCTAACGTCCCCGAAGCTCCGCTTCCCATCAGCATTTGGAATGCGGTCGGGCACACTCAGGTAGAGGACAAGAATAATGCAACCTGATTTCTGGAATGACAAACGCGCAGCAGGCGTTCCCAACGAGCTTGACCTGTCGGCGTACAAGTCAGTGATCGAAGTCTTCGAGCGTTCCTGCAAGGCCTTTGCCGACCGTCCGGCATTCAGCAACATGGGGATCACCCTGACCTACGCGGACCTTGCGCGCCAGAGCGCGGCGTTCGCCGGCTACCTGCAACACCACACCGACCTCAAGCCGGGCGATCGTATTGCGGTGCAGATGCCCAACGTCCTGCATTACCCGATTGCCGTATTCGGCGCCTTGCGCGCCGGATTGATCGTGGTCAACACCAACCCGTTGTACACCCCGCGGGAAATGCGTCATCAATTCAAGGACGCGGGCATTCGTGCCCTGGTCTACCTCAACCTGTTCGGTTCCAGGGTCCAGGAAGTGACGGCCGACACCGAGATCGAATACCTGATCGAAGCGAAAATGGGCGATTTCATGCCCGCCGCCAAAGGCTGGCTGATCAACACCGTGGTCGACAAGGTGAAGAAGATGGTCCCGGCCTACAGCCTGCCCCGGGCGGTTTCGTTCAAGCGCGCCTTGCGCATGGGCGCAGGCCTGGCCGTAACGCGTCATCCGGTCACCCTGGATGACATCGCGGTGCTGCAATACACCGGTGGCACCACTGGCCTGGCCAAGGGCGCGATGCTGACCCACGGCAACCTGGTGGCGAACATGCAGCAGGTGCGGGCGTGCATGTCACAGCTGCGCGAAGACGGGCATCCGCTGGTCAAGGAAGGGCAGGAGGTGATGGTCGCGCCGCTGCCGCTGTATCACATCTATGCCTTCACCGCGAACTGCATGTGCATGATGGTCACCGGCAACCACAACGTGCTGATCACCAACCCGCGGGACATCGGCGGCTTTATCAAGGAGTTGAAAAAGTGGCGTTTTACCGGGCTGCTGGGGCTCAACACGCTGTTTGTCGCGCTGATGGAACACCCGGATTTCAAGACCCTGGATTTCTCCCACCTGAAAATCACCAACTCCGGCGGCACAGCCTTGGTCAAGGCCACTGCCGAGCGCTGGAAGCAGATCACCGGTTGTTCCATCGGCGAAGGCTACGGCCTGACGGAAACGTCGCCGGTGGCCAGCACCAACCCGTACGGCGATAAATCACGCCTGGGCACGGTGGGTATTCCGGTGCCGGGTACGGCGATGAAAGTCATCGATGACGCCGGCGTGGAGTTGCCGTTGGGCGAGCGCGGCGAGTTGTGTATCAAGGGCCCGCAGGTCATGAAGGGCTATTGGCAGCAACCGGCGGCCACTGCCGAGACCCTGGACGCCGAAGGCTGGCTCAAGACTGGCGATATTGCGGTGATCGACCCGGACGGTTTTGTGCGCATTGTCGACCGCAAGAAGGACTTGATCATCGTCTCGGGCTTCAATGTGTACCCCAACGAGATCGAAGACGTGGTGATGGCCCATCCGAACGTGGCCAACTGCGCGGTGATCGGCGTGCCGGACGAGCGTACTGGCGAAGCGGTGAAACTGTTCGTCGTGGCGCGTGCCCAAGGCGTCAGCCTTGAGGAGCTGAAGACCTACTGCAAGGCCAACTTCACCGGCTACAAGGTGCCCAAGCACATTGTGTTGCGGGACTCGTTGCCGATGACGCCGGTAGGCAAGATCCTGCGCCGGGAGCTGCGCGACATCGCCTGACCTGAACTGAAATGCGATTCAAATGTAGGAGCTGGCTTGCCTGCGATGGCGGTGTATCAGTCGAAGGATGTATCGACTGGCCCGCCGCCATCGCAGGCAAGCCAGCTCCCACATTTACGGTGTACACCCGCAAAATAGAGCTGTTTCAGAGGTTATAGAATTTTTGCTCTAAAAGTGACTACTGCATATTCTTGAGTCATGTTTATGACTGTAGGGCCCTCTTTTGGCTCTAGGCGGCCCTTTGCAAAGCTGCTACTCTCGGCGCGCTTTGTGACCTCTCGGCCTGCTTGAAACAGCCAGAATCACCTAAAAAAACACACACAAATAATAATCGCATCAAATGCGGTGAATGAATTCGCGTCGCTGAGGAGTGGGCTTCCATGATCGAAGACTTTTGGAAGGATAAGTACCCCGCCGGGATTGCTGCAGACATCAATCCAGACGAGTATCAAAATATTCAGGCGGTACTGAAACAGTCCTGCCAGCGCTTCGCCGACAAACCGGCTTTCAGCAACCTGGGCAAGACAATCACCTACGGTGAGTTGTACGAATTGTCCGGTGCTTTTGCCGCGTACCTGCAACAGCATACCGACTTGCAGCCCGGTGATCGAATCGCCGTGCAATTGCCCAACCTCCTGCAATACCCGGTCGCCGTGTTCGGGGCTATCCGTGCCGGCCTGATCGTGGTCAATACCAACCCGCTGTACACCGCGCGGGAAATGGAACACCAGTTCAACGACTCCGGGGCCAAAGCCCTGATCTGCCTGGCCAACATGGCGCACCTGGCAGAAAAAGTCGTACCCAAGACTGCCGTCAAGTACGTGATCGTCACCGAAGTGGCTGACCTGTTGCCGCCGCTCAAGCGGCTGCTGATCAACAGCGTCATCAAGTACGTGAAGAAAATGGTCCCGGCCTATCACTTGCCCCAGGCGATCAAGTTCAACGACGTCCTGGCCAAGGGCCATGGCCAGCCGGTCAACGAAGTCAGCCCCGCCAGCGAAGACGTGGCCGTGCTGCAATACACCGGCGGCACCACCGGCGTGGCCAAGGGCGCGATGCTGACCCATCGCAACCTGGTGGCCAACATGCTGCAGTGCAAGGCGCTGATGGGCTCCAACCTCAATGAAGGCTGCGAGATCCTGATCACACCGCTGCCGCTCTACCACATCTATGCCTTCACCTTTCATTGCATGGCGATGATGCTGATCGGCAACCACAACATCCTGATCAGCAACCCGCGCGACCTGCCGGCGATGGTCAAGGAGTTGTCGAAGTGGAAGTTCAGCGGCTTTGTCGGCCTGAACACCCTGTTCGTAGCCCTGTGCAACAACGAAGGCTTCCGCAAGCTGGATTTCTCGGCGCTCAAGGTCACCCTGTCGGGCGGCATGGCCCTGCAACTGGCGGCGGCCGAGCGTTGGAAGGCCGTGACCGGCTGCAATATCTGTGAAGGTTACGGCATGACCGAAACCAGCCCGGTGGCCACGGTCAACCCGATCCAGCATATCCAGATCGGCACCATCGGCATTCCGGTGCCCTCGACCCTGTGCAAAGTCATCTCCGACGAGGGTGTCGAGTTGCCCCTGGGCGAAATCGGCGAGCTGTGCGTCAAGGGCCCGCAAGTGATGAAAGGCTACTGGCAGCGCGAAGATGCCACGACCGAGATCCTCGACAGCGAAGGCTGGTTGAAGACCGGTGACATCGCGATCATCCAGCCAGACGGCTACATGCGCATCGTCGACCGCAAGAAGGACATGATTCTGGTCTCGGGCTTCAACGTCTACCCCAACGAGCTGGAAGACGTGCTGGCGGGCCTGCCAGGCGTGCTGCAATGCGCGGCCATTGGTGTGCCGGACGAGAAGTCGGGTGAGCACATCAAGCTGTTCATCGTGGTCAAGCCGGGTGCAACCCTGACCAAGGAGCAGGTGATGGAGCATATGCGCGCCAATGTCACCGGCTACAAAGTGCCAAAGGCTGTTGAATTCCGCGAAGCGCTGCCGACCACCAACGTGGGCAAGATCCTGCGTCGTGAGCTGCGTGACGAAGAGCTGAAGAAGCTGGGCCTGAAGAAGTAACCAAAAAGCCCCGCGAATGCGGGGCTTTTTATTGGGCGCTGATTGGAGTGCAATCCAAATGTTTACAGGGCGAACTGCGCAAAGCTCACGCCAGCACCCGCCGGGCGCACATCCTTGAGGAACGAATCCTTATCCGCGCTCAGCTCCAGGGTAATCTCCGGCTTGCGCTTGCCCGCATTGCGCACCACCAACCCTTCAAGCTTTTCACGCAGGAACGCGGTCGGCACTTTCAGGTGCAGCAACTGGTCGGTCTCGGCGTTGTGCATCAACAAGTGAATCCACTCGTATTGGCCGATGGCAATGCGTGCCACTGGTAGGTCGAACCACCAGATATTGCGTTTGCGGTCCAGGTCGGTGAAATGGCAGTTGTTGACACCGAGCACGGCACCGCCCAGTTCCAGGTTTCTGCGGGCGATGGCCTGTGATTTATTGAGTTTCATAACCTTCCTACGGGATCTGTTATTCAGCGATTGAGCCTGAATCTGCCGGGCATTCTCGGGGGTTGGCCGCAAAACATAAAGCCAAACCTGTATTGGGTGATGAAATGCCTTACGCAAATAATTGAAACTCTGCGCAAAGGCCCAGGGTCAACCCTTACGTAATGACCAAAACCCTTGATTGTTCTTACGGAGAAATACCATGGGCAGCACAGCGGATAAGGCAAAAGGTTTAGCGAACGAAGCTATCGGCACTATCAAGCAAGGCATCGGCAAAGCCACAGACAACACCAAGCTTGAGGCCGAAGGCAAGATTCAAGAGAAGAAGGGCGAAGCCCAGCAAGCGGTTGGCAAGGTCAAGGACGCGGTCAAGAATACGGTCGACAAAGCCTGATTAGCCCCACGGCCAACACGTAGCATAACGGTCATCCACGGATGGCCGTTTTTATGTCACATCTGCTGACTAACGTTTCGAAATTGTTTCAAGGTCGCCAAATAGGCTACCTTGATGTAGAAAACGGCCCCTGAGTCGCCCACGAACTCAACCTTTTGCGGCGAAAGGAGACGCTATGATTTTTCCGGTATTAAAAGGTCTGCCGCTGCACCGCGTGCTGATGCGCACTGTTAAAGAGTTCGTCGATGACGAGATGTCTACCTACGCTTCGGCACTGGCCTACCAGATGCTGTTTTCGCTGTTCCCCTTCCTGCTGTTCCTGATTGCCCTGATCGGTTTCCTGCATCTGCCGGATTTCTTCAGCTGGTTGCGCCTGCAATCGGAACTGGTGTTGCCGCCCCAGGCTCTTGAGCAGGTCAACCCGGTGATCGACCAGTTACAGCAATCCAAGGGCGGGCTGTTGTCGGTGGGTATCGTCATCGCGCTGTGGACCGCCTCAGCAGGTGTGCGCCTGATGATGAGTGCAATGAACGCCGCCTACGATGTGGTGGAAGGCCGGCCGATCTGGAAACGCTTCCCGCTGTCGATTTTCTACACCGTGGGCATCGCCGGGATGTTGCTGGCCGCCGCCGCGCTGATGGTCCTGGGGCCGCAAGTGATGGAGTGGCTGGCTGGGCAAATTGGCATGCAGGAGTTCGTGGTCACCCTGTGGACCATCCTGCGCTGGCCCTTGATCGTGATCCTGCTGATGTTCGCCGTGGCCTTGATGTACTACGTGATGCCGGACGTGAAGCAGAAATTTCGCTTTATCACGCCAGGCTCGGTGCTGGCGGTAGTGGTCTGGATCGTTGCATCGCTGGGCTTTGGCTATTACGTCAAGACCTTCGCCGACTACAACGCCATGTATGGCAGCATCGGCGCGATTATCGTCCTGCTGCTGTACTTTTACATTTCTGCCGCCGTCCTGTTGCTGGGGGCGGAGATGAACGCGGTGATCGAGCATATGTCCGCCGAAGGCAAGGACCCGGGGGAAAAGGACTTTGGCCAACACCACCCCGATGAAAAACAGCATGTCTCGGGCCTCGGCCGGGACCATTCGCTTCCCAAGCCCACCACTGATGAAACCTGACCGATGATTCGTGAAATCCTGAAAATGGGCGACGAGCGCCTGCTGCGCATCGCGCCACCGGTGCCACCGGAAATGTTCGACAGCCCCGAGTTGTGGCAACTGATCGACGATATGTTCCAGACCATGGAGCACGTGGGCGGAGTCGGCCTGGCTGCGCCGCAGGTCGGTGTCGACCTGCAGTTGGTGATTTTCGGTTTCGAGAGCAGCGAGCGCTACCCGGATGCCCCGGCGGTGCCCCAGACCATCCTGATCAACCCGCTGATTACCCCGCTGAGTCCGGTGTTGGAGGAGGGCTATGAAGGCTGCCTGTCGGTGCCAGGGCTACGCGGGGCAGTGGATCGTTACCAGCAGATTCGCTACGAGGGGTTTGACCCCAAGGGTGAGCCGATTGTGCGGATTGCCGACGGCTTCCATGCGCGGGTGGTGCAGCATGAATGCGACCACCTGATCGGCCGGTTGTACCCGTCGCGGATCACTGATTTCAGCAAGTTCGGGTTTATCGAGGTGATGTTCCCGGACATGGACCCTGCCGCCGACGATTAACCCTGGCGGCACACGCCCATGGCAATCATCGGTTTGTTGCGTTTATAGCGCACCAGGCGCTCGGCCAGCGACTGCGGCAACACAGTCTGCTGGCTGAAGCCCTGGGCTGCATAAAACCCTTCCAGATCCGGGTGGCACAACAGCCACACCGTCCCTTCGACGGGCGCAATCGCCTGTGCGATCAGCCGCGTCGCCAGCCCTTGCCCACGTAAGGCCGGATCGACAAACAGCCCGGTCAGCCACTGGCCGCCGACCACGGGGCTCAGGCACAGCCCGGCGACGATCTCGCTGTTGCGCGCCACCCACAATTGGCCGCCCTTGAGGGCTTTCATCGAAGAGTTGTGGCTACGGTAGAACTTGTTCAGCAGCGGCCACAGGGGCTCTGCCAGTCGATCAAAGTGCAGCTCGGGCATGGTGGTTTGACAGGTGTGATCAAGGGGCGGGGATTATAAGTCGGGCAAAGCGCCTTCTGTTGGGCAATAGGTGTTATACCCCATGTTACTTCCTCTGTTAGTGGAGCATGCATCATGGCCAAAGGTATGGATTCAAAGAAAGCCGCGAAGAAAAAACCGGCAAAGACCGCCGATGAAAAACGCGCGGACAAAAAAGCCAAGAAGACCGAGACAGGCCTGTTCGGTCACTGAGTACTTCACTGTAGGAGCGAGCTTGCTCGCGAAGAGCGCTAACGAAAACGCGTGTTTGCAGGTAAAGCGCGGCGCTCTCAAGCTTTTCGCGAGCAAGCTCGCTCCTACAGCCGCATAGATACATCCTGCCCCTGCACATCCCCTCCAACATCTGTTTATCAATGCTGGCTGATTAATGGCCTTGCATAGCGCCAAGCCCTGTCTATGCTCACCCATAACCCTTTATGTCGCTTGCCATATGAAGCGTTTTGGGTGGCTGTTTGTATAGTGGTTGATGAGCACTATACAAACTGTGAATGGATAAGTGCGTATGTCAAAGCGCCGGGAAAAAGGAGCTTCAGGTTAAATGGATTTACGTGTGTCGGTTAACGCGGGCCCCAGACGGGGTCATCAAGAAAAGGATGCCTTGAAACGAGTGTTGCCTCATGGACTCTCCGATTAGCCATCATTTATCTATCGCCTGACACTTGTCCTGTCTCTGGACGGATGCGTTTGCCTGTTTTGTGGAAAGTTGTACTGGGTCAAATCCAAGAACTAACCGTCATTCAAAGACAGCGCTGAAGGTGATCCGATCATGTTTAACCTCCACCACAAATCCGACCTGCGGGAAATCGAGCGTTTTTCCTGTGCGCTGACCCAGGCCCAGGCCAAGCTCGCGGCCATCAGTCGTTCCATGGCGATGATTGAGTTCGATCGCGACGGCGTGGTACTGGATGCCAACGAAAACTTTTGTAGGGCCATGGGTTATAGCGCTGAGGAAGTACGTGGAAAACACCACCGAATCTTCTGTGAAGAGGCCTATTACCGTAGCGATGCCTACGCCAAATTGTGGCGGGACCTGGCCCAGGGCGAGCCCATCAGTGGCACGTTCATGCGCTTGACCAAAAGTGGCCAGCAAGTGTGGCTGGAAGCCAGCTACATGCCGGTCTACGGTCCCGACAAGCAGGTGCAGAGCGTGATCAAGGTGGCTGCGGATATTTCCGAACGGGTTCACCACGAACATGAAAACCAAAGCCTGATCGATGCCATTGGCCGCTCCATGGCGGTCATTGAGTTCACACCCCAGGGGCAGATCCTCAGTGCCAACCAGAACTTCCTGAAGACGGTGCAGTATTCCCTTGGCGAAATCGTTGGTCAGCACCACAGCCTGTTCTGCCACCGCGCCGAGGTGGAATCACCCGCTTACAAAGCGTTCTGGGCGTCACTTAACCGGGGTGAATTCCACTCCCATCGTTTTGAGCGGCGCAACAAGCATGGTCAGACGCTGTTTCTGGAAGCCTCCTACAACCCGATCTTCGATTCCAGCGGGCGGCTGTACAAAGTGGTGAAGTTCGCCAGTGATATCACCGACCAGGTCACCACGTTGCGTACTGCTGCCGATTCGGCCCACGCCACTTCGGTGCAGAACGACGCTTGTGCCCGCAAGGGCTCGGAGGTGGTGCAGCAGACGGTGCAGATCATCGAAGAAATTTCCCGCGACCTCAATCAAGCGGCGGTGAGTATCGATGCGGTGAGCAAGCAGTCGGACATCATCGGCACCATCGTCCAGACCATTCGCGGGATTGCCGATCAAACCAACCTGCTGGCGCTGAACGCAGCCATTGAAGCCGCGCGCGCGGGAGAGCATGGCCGCGGCTTTGCCGTGGTGGCAGACGAGGTGCGCAGCCTGGCGGCACGCACCAGCCAGGCGACGCTGGAGATTGTCGAGGTGGTGCGCAAGAACCACGACTTGTCGCTGAGTGCGGTGTCGAGCATGCAGTCGAGCTTGAGCCGCACCGGGCTGGGGGTGGAGTTGGCCAATGAAGCGGGGCAGGTGATCCTGGAGATCCAGGAAGGCTCACGGCATGTGGTCGATGCCATTGGCCAGTTCAACTCCACCCTACAACTGCAATAGTGCCTCTTTGTAGGAGCGAGCTTGCTCGCGAAAAACCTGAGACCGCCACGGGGAACCAGATACCCCGCGTTATCGTTGAGGCTTTTCGCGAGCAAGCTCGCTCCTACAAGGGGCGTTGTGTTGAGTCAGATGGCCGCCAGGGTGTCTTTCACGGCCTTGATCTGCGGGTCGGCAGTCTTCTCGGCGTACTGCTGCGCGGCCTGCATCTTCAGGCGATCAGTGACTTCCTGGGCAATGGCATTCTGCTGTTCGATAGGCATCGCTTTCACATCTTCTTCGGTCAGGCCCTTTTCCTTGAGGATCTGATCGCGAATGCGCTCGGCCGGCGTCTTGGTCATGTATTCATTGAATTCTGTCCGGGCCTGGGTGCTGGTCGCGGTGGTTGGCGTGGCGCTGGCCGGCGGCGTCGCTTGCAGTTGCAGGCGGGTCTTGGCAAAAGCGGCATCCACATTGCTGGCCGTGGTGTCGGTGGCCTTTTGCGTGGCCTGCACCTGGGTCGCGGCTGCGGCGTTCTGCACGTTTTGCATGACGCCGCTGTACAGCGCACTGGCAGCGGCGTTGGCCGGGTCCAGGTCGGGGCGCTTGGACTGTTGGATCACGGAAGAGACTTGGGTATTGACCAACATGATCGGGTACCTGTGGTGTTGAACGGTCCACAAGGTTTAGCAATTAGCGTGCCCAGGCCCCAAGCCCCGACTCTATGGGGGATGTCGTCCAAGGATAGGCAACCCTTGTCCTGTTAGCGGTGAAACATTGCCGCTATCGACGGCAAGGTCTGCGTACCGTCGAGAGCGGCTGGGCATTTCTCTCTATTGTGTTTTACCGCGCGGGCCCGTGAGGTGGATTTTTCCTTTTGAGACTTTTACGGGTGGGTCACCTTGCTCCATGCCTGGGGCCTCGAATTCAAAGGTAGCCTCAAGCAATTGTTGTCCTAGATCGACGAGGGTGATGTTCAGCGTCCCGCTATCTGCGTAATAACTCCAGCCGAACTCTCCATGGTAATGATAGAAATAAGCAACGGTTTCACTTGGACCCATACCCAGGTTGTGCGTACCGGGCTGGATGTTTTTGTCCAGGGAAAAGAGCAGCAACTGCAGATGCGATGGCATATCTGCTCTGACCGAGTAGTGGGTGCCTGAATCATTAACGGTCACGCTTTCAGAAGTGAATGGCCTGTTATCGAGCGATACCGTGGCCTTGACAAAACCTTGGGCATAGTCAGTTTTCAGCGATGGTTTAACAGACATGGGACTCTCCTGTTTCATACATTTATGAAGTGCAGTTGCCACGAGCCAAGGCAAGCGCTGCATCTAGTTAAATGCGTTGAAAAAGGCAGGTCTACTGTGAAAGATGACAGTTTTTCCCGGTGCCGGATGAGCGGTCCAGTGTGCTGAGCTGCGCCGATGGTGGGCTGTCGGTGAATCCTTAGTTGTGCCCGTCGAGGGCAAACGCCTGGAAGCCTGGACGCTGGCTGAGTAGAGCGTAGTAAACGTCCACAGCCGGGTAGGAAGGGCGCTCCATGGGCGTCATCCACCAGCGGTGTACTGACAGGCCAATCAGAATGTCAGCGAGGGTGAAGTCGTCACCGGCCACATAGGCGCCGGTATCGATCAACCGCTGCTCCAGCAATCCCATCTTGTCGTTCCAGCCGCGCACGCCGGCGGCAATGCGCTGCGGGTCCTGGAAGTCCGGGTTCTTGCGCACCAGAGCGTGGAAGGCATAGCCCCAGGAGGGATTGAGTTCGGTGGCTTGCCAGTCCATCCATTGCTCAACCCTCGCGCGTGGCGCAGGTGCGGCAGGCAGCAAGTCATGACGTTGATACAGGCCCACCAGATAACGGCAGATGGTGTTGGACTCCCACAGCACGCCGTTGTTGTCGATGATTACTGGCACCTGGGCGTTGGGGTTCAAGGCCAGGAACTCGGGGGATTGGGTGGGGGTGAAGCCGATGCCCCAGTCTTCCCGGTCGTAGGCGATGCCTAGTTCCTGGCAGGTCCACAGGACTTTTCGTGCGTTGATGGACGAAGTGCGACCCAAGATCTTCAGCGCGTGTCCCATGGTGCTTCCCTGGCAAAATGTGAGTTGGGTAATTTAGCAGGGACGCGCAAGGACAGCGATAGGGTTAAGTGTGGGAGCGGGCTTGCTCGCGAATGCGGTGTACCAGTGCCAGATGTATTGCCTGACACACCGCATTCGCGAGCAAGCCCGCTCCCACATTTTGACCGTGTGTGAATCCCTTCAGTTGATCGGCCTAGGTGCTCTCACGCACCTTCAACTCAAACCCCATATCCACCACCGGCCTGGCGATCTTGTTGCCTGCCATCACCGTCAGCAAATGTTCCGCCGCGCGTCGGCCAATGGCTTCGCGCGGGGTGCTGATGCTGCTCAGGCGCGGCACCATGAAGCTGGAGGCGGGCAGGTCGTTGAAGCCCAGGACCGCCACTTGCTGCGGAACCTTGATCCCATGGCGCAAGGCTTCGAGCAAGGCGCCATGGGCCAGGTCGTCGTTGCCGAAGAAGATCGCGTCCACATCCGGATGACTGGCCAGCAGTTGCAGGAACAACTCGCCACCCAGGCCGACTGAAGAAGGGCGCGGTGTCAGCAACTCCAGCGCCGGGTCATACAGCCCAGCCTGTTGCAGCCCGCGACGGAAACCTTCACCGCGCAACAAGGTGCGTTGGTCCAGTTGTGCACCCACATAGGCCAGGCGCTTGCGCCCCCGGGAAATCAGGTGCGCCGCCGCGGTTTCGCCGGCACTGATCTGCGAGAAGCCAACGCAGTTAACGCCGGCCGCGGGGTCCAGGTCCATCATGTACACGCACGGCACATTGCTCGATTCCACCAGGCGTCGGGCGCTTTCGGTGCGGTCAAAGCCGGTCAGCAGCAAGCCCCGTGGCTGATAGGCCATGTAGTTGCGCAACAGGTTTTCTTCTTCGTCCCGGGAATAGTGAGTGTTGCCGATCAGTACTTCGAAGCCCTTGGGCCGCAAAACCTGATGAATGGCTTCCAGGGTTTCAATAAACAGCAAGTTGGACAGTGAGGGCACCAGCACCACCACCGACTGGCTCTGTGCAGAGGCCAGGGCGCGGGCGGCAGGGTTGACCACGTAGCTCAGTTCGGCGGCGGCTTTCTGCACCTTTTCCACCAGGTCGGGGGCCACGGTGCTGATCCCGCGCAAGGCCCGGGAGGCCGTGATCGGACTGACGCCCGCCAGGCGGGCAACTTCGTTCAGGGTAGGGCGACCCGTCGTGCGGGTATTTTTATCGTTCTTGGAGGTCATCAGGCGGCTTGCCAAACAAAAATCGAGGCACTAAGGTAGCGCTGTCTCCAAAGGCCTGCAAATACTTGCGCAAAGGGTTGCCTGATCCTTGCTCAAACGGTTGGAGCGGATGCACGCGTCACTCCATAAAAATGACAATTAGGCGCGGGAAAAGCCTGTTTTTGCACTAGCCTTAAGGCGTGCAAAGGTAGCGCTGTCTGCGTCCTGAGGTGTTTCATGAGTCAACCTGTTACTGCCCTGGTCATCATGGGTGTTTCCGGCTGTGGCAAGTCCAGTGTCAGCGAGGCCCTGTGCCTGTTGAACGGCGCCACCGCCATTGAAGGCGACAGCTTTCACCCGGCCGCCAACATCGAAAAGATGAGTGCTGGCCATCCTCTCAACGACGACGACCGTGCCGGCTGGCTCGATATCCTCTGCGATGAGCTGCGTCGTGCGCTCAAGGCCGGCGAGCATCCCGTGCTGACCTGTTCGGCGCTGAAGAAAAAATACCGCGATCACCTGCGCGAAGCCGCGCCGGGCCTGGGGTTTGTCTTCCTGGAACTGACCCGCGAGGTGGCCGCCGACCGCGTGTCCCATCGCCCTGGTCATTTCATGCCGGCCAGCCTGATTGACAGCCAGTTCGCCACCCTCGAATCGCCCATCGGCGAACCGCTGACCCTGGCCCTCAATGCCAGTGAAGACAGCATCGAGGCCTTGGCCGAGCAGACCCATGCCTGGTGGCTGACCCATGGCTTTGAGCCTTCCCGATGATTTTTTGCCCGAAAGATAGCGCTATCCGGCGGCACAAAACTCAACACCCGCTTTAATAACAACAACAAACAGGAGAGACCCCATGTTTGGAATGTCCCACGAGTCCTACCTGCTGCTCGATGCAGTAGTCACCATCATCGGGTTGATCGTGTTGATCACCCGGTTCAAGGTTCACCCCTTTATTGCCCTGATCATCGCTGCAGGCTTTCTCGGCCTGACCTCGGGCATGCCCGTGGAAAAGATCATCAAGGCGTTCCAGGACGGCTTCGGCGGGGTGCTCGGTTTTGTCGGGATTATCCTGGCGCTGGGTACGATGCTCGGCAAGATGATGGCCGAATCCGGCGGTGCCGATCAGATCGCACAAACCCTGATCCGTGCCTTTGGCAAGGACAAGGTGCAGTGGGCAATGATGTTCGCCGCGTTCCTGGTGGGCATTCCGCTGTTCTTCGAGATCGGCTTTGTGCTGCTGATCCCGCTGGTGTTTATCGTCGCGCGCCGCACTGGCGTGTCGCTGATCAAGATCGGCATTCCGCTGCTCGCCGGCCTGTCGGCGGTCCACGGCCTGGTGCCGCCGCACCCGGGACCGTTGCTGGCCATCGGCGTGTTTGGCGCAGACATTGGCAAGACCATTCTCTACGGCCTGATCGTTGCCTTGCCGACCGCCATCATTGCCGGGCCGATCTTTGGTACGTTCATTGCCAAGCACATCCCGGGCAACCCGTCCCAGGAGTTGGTGGACCAACTGGCCCGCGAGACCGACTCGAAAAACCTGCCGAGCTTCAGCATCACCCTGATTACCGTGCTGCTGCCGGTGTTCCTGATGCTGCTCAAGACCTTTGCTGACATCGCCTTTGCCGAAGGCAATGCGGTGCGCAACTGGATGGACATGATCGGCCACCCGATCAGCGCCTTGCTCCTGGCCTTGCTGTTGTCGCTGTACACCTTTGGCCATCGCCAGGGCATCCACTCCAAGCAGATCCTCAAGCTGCTCGACGCTAGCCTTGCGCCCACTGCCGCGATCATCCTGATCATCGGCGCCGGCGGTGGTTTCAAGCAGATGCTGGTGACCAGCGGTGTGGGTGATGTGATCGGCCATATGGCGGTGACGGCGCAGATCAACCCGCTCCTGCTGGCCTGGCTGGTGGCGGCGGTGATTCGTATCGCCACGGGTTCGGCGACTGTGGCCACCATTACGGGCGCGGGCATTGTGGTGCCGGTGGTGGGGATGGTGCCGGGGGTCAACCTGGAGTTGCTGGTGCTGGCGACGGGGGCGGGGTCGTTGATTCTGTCCCACGTTAACGACGCAGGGTTCTGGCTGGTGAAGCAGTACTTCAACATGACCGTGGCCGAGACGTTCAAGACGTGGACGGCGATGGAGACCATCCTGTCCATCGTGGCACTGGGCTTCATCATGTTGCTGTCGTTGGTGGTGTAACCCTGTGGGAGCTGGCTTGCCTGCGATAGCATCACCTCGGTATGTCTGACACACCGAGGTGATGCTATCGCAGGCAAGCCAGCTCCCACATTGATTGGGTTTCTACAGTTGGTTGGGCATCAGGCTTTGGTGACCAGGCCATCAGCCCGGAACATGCCCCGAATCCCGCGCACCGCCTGGCGAATCCGGTCCTGGTTCTCGATCAGGGCAAAGCGCACATGGTCATCGCCATACTCGCCAAAGCCAATCCCCGGCGACACGCACACCTTGGCTTCCAGCAGCAATTTCTTGGCAAACTCCAGCGAGCCCATGGCGGCATACGCCTCGGGGATCTTCGCCCAGACATACATCGATGCCTTCGGGTTCTCCACCATCCAGCCCAATTCATGCAGGCCCTTGACCAGCACGTTACGGCGCTGGCGGTATTGCTCGGCGATGTCCTTCACACATTGTTGGTCGCCTTCCAGCGCGGCAATGGCCGCCACTTGCAGCGGGGTGAAGGTGCCGTAGTCGTGGTAACTCTTGATGCGTGCCAGGGCGTTGACCAGTTCCGGGTTGCCGACCATGAAGCCAATACGCCAGCCGGCCATGTTGTAGCTCTTGGACAGGGTGAAGAACTCCACCGCAATGTCCTTGGCGCCCGGTACTTGCATGATCGACGGGGCTTTCCAGCCGTCGTAGACGATATCGGCGTAGGCCAGGTCGTGGATCACCAGTACGTCGTACTGCTTGGCCAGGGCAATCACCCGCTCGAAGAAATCCAGCTCCACGCACTGTGCGGTGGGGTTGGACGGGAAGCCGAGGATCATCATCTTCGGCTTGGGGATCGAGCCGCGAATCGCCCGCTCCAACTCGGCGAAGAAGTCCACGCCGGGAATCAGCGGCACCGAGCGCACCTGGGCGCCGGCAATCACGGCACCGTAGATGTGAATCGGGTAGCTGGGGTTGGGCACCAGCACGGTGTCGCCCTGGTCCAGGGTGGCCAGCATCAGGTGTGCCAGGCCTTCCTTGGAACCGATGGTCACGATGGCTTCGGTTTCCGGGTCGATATCCACCTCATAACGGTCCTTGTACCAGCGCGAAATAGCGCGGCGCAGACGTGGGATGCCTTTGGAGGTGGAGTAGCCGTGGGTGTCTTCGCGCTGGGCGACGGTCACCAGTTTCTCCACGATATGCGGTGGAGTCGGGCCGTCAGGGTTACCCATGCTCAAGTCGATGATGTCTTCGCCGCGCCGACGCGCAGCCATCTTCAGCTCGGCAGTGATATTGAACACGTAAGGGGGGAGTCGATCTATGCGCGCAAAGCGGCGCGGCGAACCTTGGTCTGCCATTGTTGCCTCGGAGTACGTAAGCGCCCGGAACCGTCCGAGCGACGTCGGCCACTGCGGTGGCCTGCGGGGCGGACAATACGGCGGGTGAAGGGCAATTGTCCAGATGCTGTCGGAAAATTTTCTGTCTGGAGTATGACGCGCGTATGCCCCTATACTCGGTATGGTTTTGGTCACTCACCCATGGAGATTGTGCAGATGAACCAACAGGCAACGCTACCCTTGGAACCCCGCATGGAAGAGGGCAAGGCCATGGTGATCGCTGGGGTCGGCGGTCATTACGGCAAGGCGACGCTGGGGGATATCCCGAAGCTGTGGGAGTTGTTCGACACCTGCATCAAGGACATCAAAAAGCGCATTGGCGGCGTGACCTACGGCGTTTGCTACAACGCCACGCAGGAAGAGTTTGATTACATCGCCGGGGTTGAAGTGCCGGCCAAGAGCGATGTGCCGGGCAACTTTGAATGCATTGAAGTGCCGGCCAGTCGTTATGCGGTCTTTGCGCACTACGGGCCGGTGTACGCGCTGACCCAGACCTATGAGCGGATCATGTTCGAGTGGTTGCCGACTTCGGGGTACAAGGTCGCAGGGCCGGACATCGAGCGATACAGCGCCGACTTTGATGTTGAGAAAGGCACTGGCACTGTGGAAGTCTGGCTGCCCGTCGAGAAGCTTTGATGCAACGTGGCTGAGCTGCATTGGCAGCTCAGCCGGTAGCGTTACTGACTGAGCAGTCGCCCAATAAAGGACGCGCGTGCAGTGCTCATAATGCCGCTGCTTTGCAGTTTTTCACCCGGTTGTGCCAACTCCAGTGTGTCGATAAAGGACCGCTCGGGTCGTCCTTGCGGATCCCGCCACGCCTCTGCGACGCCTTGGTTGCCGAACTCGGGATCCAACTGACCGGCCAAGGTGTGCCTGATCAGTGTGACCAGATTGCCGGTCGGGGTACGCGCCAAAGCAACAATTTTCCCATCGGTCTGAGTCACGACACCGGTATAGGACTCCTCATCAGTGCTGCTTTCCAGCGGTTTTCCTCCATGAAACTGCGGATTGGTTTGGCCATTGGCAAGTAAACTGGCGACGAAGTTCATTTCCGGCGGGATGTAGTAACTGCCTCCGGCGACCGCTATTTGACCATTTGGCCCCTTCGACAGCGCTGAGATCTGTTTGTTTTCATTGTTGGAAAACGGCAGTTCGACGACTCCCTGGCTACCGAAACTGGAGTCCAATTGACCATCGTGCAAAAGTCCCACCATGTGTGCTTTCCTGGCGCTGGAACCGGCAATGACAAAACCGCTGTTGGTGATCAGTAATATGTTGAGATGGGTATTCGGTGCCTTGATCGGGTCGAGACGTCCAAAATTGATCAACTCGCCGCTACTGCTGAGTTGATAGATAAAACTGTCGGTACCGTTGTGGAATACAGAAACGATATTGTTATCGGTTTGCACCGCTAATCCACCTCTGGGAAGGAGGCCAGTGCTGATTACTTTGCCTAGTTCTCTTGTTCCATTGATGCCAAACGATTGATCTACTTCGCCGTTATGTGCATTGAAACGCGTAATAAATGCGGTTTGCTCGTTGCCCAACGCAGCCAATAACAGGGGCTTTCCATTGGGTTGAATGGTCAGATGAACGAGGGTGACGAAGTCGGTAGTGGCTGTGTACCAAACCCCGAAGTCGGAATCCAGTTCTCCAGCAGGAGTATGTTTGGTTACGACAATGAATCTTTTATTTTCGGCATACGCTACGCCTGCAGTAATGGTTGAGCCATCACTGAGTGCGCGCGAGAGCCCCCCTGATAGTTGGGCGATAACCGTACCGTTTTTAGGGGTTGAGTTACCGAAGGAAAGATCTGGGCCTCCTGCGGTATTTATCTGACTGCTGTTCGACGGAATACTCATGGCCACGCTCCATGGGGGAAGTTGAGAGTTCCCATTCCTGCTCCGTGCAATCCTTGAGCGACAACCTTGGTAGATCAGTAAAAGCTTATGGGGAAAACCTGTATAGCTGTGAAAGCTGACAGTAGACAACAGAGGTTCTGCATGGGCAGGTGGTCGTTCAGTAGAGACTGTTTTTGACCCTCTCCGGCATTTCCCGGTCATATGCCTCGGCATCAAATTGCCCATCATTCAACCGCTTGTGAATGGCCCCAGCGGACGGCAGCGCCGAGCGCTCCAGATGCTTGTCGGGGTTCCAGCAATCGGAGCGCACAAAGGCTTTCGAGCAGTGGAAATACGCGGCTTCTACCTGCACCAGAATCACCGACCGCGCTGGTTTGCCATGCACCGCAAAGCTCTCCAGCAACCCAGGCTCGATGGAAATCTGCGCCCGCCCGTTGACCCGTAGCGTTTCTCCGATTCCCGGAATGATGAACAGCAGCGCAATCCGTGGATCCAGCACCAGGTTACGCAGGGTGTCGAGCCGATTGTTGCCTGGCCGGTCCGGGATCGCCAAGGTGCGCTCATCAATGATCCGCACAAACCCCGGCACATCGCCGCGAGGCGAGCCGTCGAGGCCATCGGCGCCTGAGGAGCTGACAATCACCAGCGGTGAGGCTTTCACCATTGCCTGGTAATCCTCATTGAGAAACGCAATTTCCTTGTGCACGGCGCGTTCGTGGGGTTTGCCGTAGAGGGTTTCGAGTTGTTCGAGAGTGGTCAGCATGGGAGGCTCCTTGTCCGGGCTCAAAACACTAACGCCAACCGCCGCTCATAGGCAATCCGCGCCTTATACCCTTCTCCGCTATCGATCCATCCCATGTGTAAATACAGGCCCATCGCCGCTACATTTGCGCTGTCCACCGACAGCTCCAACGCCTTGATCTGCGGCCACACCAGGCGTGCCGCAATGGGCAGCGCCTGCAGGCACGCCTTGCCCAGCCCCCGGCCCTGATGGCGGTGATCGACTTGCAGCGCATGCAGCGTGGCGCTGTGTTCATCGGCCCAGTGGGGCAGGCAAGGCGGGCGCTTGAGCAGCAGGAAGGCCACGGGAATCTCGTCAGCCAGCAGGGCAAAGCCCTTGATGCCGGGGCTGGGATTGACCAGCAGGCTGTTCAGCGCGCAATAGATATCGCCGCACCAGGGCAGTTGCTCGGGATGGACTTCGAGGGCGCTGAGTTGCTGTTGTTGCGTAGCAGTCAACGTCTCATAGGGCACGAGGCGGGTTTCCATCGAACAGATATCCAAAGTCTTACAGGGAAGTCGCAAATTCTAGCGGCTTTGCCCCAGTCGCAAATTTTTTTCCTAGGCTTGTCGATTGACGGGATGCCCAACCGACTAAAGGCGTATTCCGTGATTTTTCCCTGAAAGGAGCATTGGTATGAATACCCAAGTGAACAGCGAAATCAGCACCTTGATTGAACAGTGGAAACAAGCCGTGACCGCCAAGGATGTCGACAAAATCGTCAGTTTTTATGCGCAGGACATTGTTGCCTTTGACGCGGTGACGGCCCTGCAATTCAAGGGCCGCAAGGCCTACAAGGCGCACTGGCAGGCCTGCATGGAGATGTGCCCCGGTGGAGGTATTTTCGAGTTTCACCAAATGAATATCGTCGCGGCTGCCGACAGCGCCTTCGCCCACTGGCTGGCCCGTTGTGGCGGCACCGGGCCCGATGGTGTGGAGAAGGTTTGCTGGATGCGGGTCACTGCCGGTTATCAACGGATCAACGGTCAATGGCAAGTGGTGCATGAGCATTGGTCGGCCCCCTTCGACATGCAAAGCGGGACGGCCTTGTTCGACCTGCAACCCTGATCGTCGGGAAAACCGGCAAAACGCCAATCTGCAGCCATAGTTGATAGTCCGAAAACGGAGAATCCCATGAAATACCTATGCCTGGTCTACAGCGACGAACGTCTGTTGCACAGCCAGCCTGACAGCCCCGAGGACACTGAGTGCCATGCCTACGCCGAAGCGGTGCAGGCCAGTGGCCGGATGCTTGCCGCCCAGGCGCTGGAGTCGGTGACGAGCGCCACCACGGTGCGGGTGCGCAACGGCAAGCTGTCGATCACCGACGGGCCGTTTGCCGAAACCAAGGAGCAGCTTGCCGGTTTCTACCTGATCGACGCCAAGGACTTGAATGAGGCGCTGCAAGTGGCCGGTGGCATTCCGGCGGCACGGGTCGGCAGTGTGGAAGTACGCCCCGTGCGTGAATTGAATCTCTGAACCCAACAATCATAAGACTCAAGGAGGTTGATCCATGAACACTCAACCCGCGCAATTCGAACTGTCCATCAGCCGCGTAATCGACGCGCCACCCAGCCGGGTATTCCGTGCCTGGACCGAACCTGCGCTGTTGCAACAATGGTGGGGCCCACATGGCATGACTACGCCTGTGTGCGAAATGAACCTGTGGGTCGGTGGTCTGTTTCGCACCCTGATGCGTGCGCCGGACGGCAGCGAGTACCCGACCCAGGGCGTCTTCCTGGAGATCGACGCACCGCGCCGCCTGGTGTTTACCGATGCGTTCCTGCCTGGCTGGATTCCCTCGGGCAAGCCTTTCATGAGCGCCGAGGTGACCTTCGAGGACGTTGGCGGCAAGACCCGCTACACCGCCCGCGCCATGCACTGGAGCGAAGCCGACAAGCAGGCCCACGAAGCCATGGGCTTTCATCAGGGCTGGGGCGAAAGCCTGGACCGGCTGGTGACGCTGGTGACTCAGGGCATGCCCGATTGACCGTCAAGACCCAGGTCGAGGCGGTCTACCGCAGCGAGTCGCGGCGCATCCTGGCGACCCTGATTCGCCTGCTGGGGGATTTCGACCTCGCCGAAGAAGCCCTGCATGAGGCGTTCTTCGTCGCGGTCGAGCGCTGGCAGCAGGACGGTGTGCCGGATAATCCCCGGGCATGGCTGGTGTCGACCGGGCGCTTCAAGGCCATCGACCGTTTGCGCCGCCAGGCCCGGTTCACCCCGTTGTTGCAGGAGCAGGCCGAGGCGCTGGAGGCGGTTGAGTGGAGTGACGAAGACGTGGAAGACGACCGCCTGCGCCTGATTTTCACCTGCTGCCACCCGGCCCTGGCGGCGGATGCGCAGGTACCGCTGACCTTGCGTGAGATCTGTGACCTGACCACCGAAGAAATCGCCCGGGCGTTTCTTGCCACACCGGCCACCATTGCCCAGCGTATCGTGCGGGCCAAGGGCAAGATCCGCGAAGCGAAGATCCCCTATCAGGTGCCATCGCTGGCGGAGTTGCCCGAACGTCTGGACAGCGTTTTACGTGTGATTTACCTGGTGTTCAACGAAGGATATTCAGCCTCCATGGGCGCCGATCTGACCCGTGAGGAATTAACCCGCGAAGCCATCCGCCTGGGCCGCCTGTTGCTGGAATTGCTGCCGGAGCCGGAGGTCATGGGCCTGCTGGCGTTGATGCTGCTCCATGAATCACGACGCCCGGCTCGCACTTCGCCAGCCGGTGAATTGGTGCTGTTGGCTGAGCAGGACCGTGCATTGTGGGACGCGGCCTTGATAACCGAAGGCTGTGCCCTGGTGGAACAGGCCCTGGCCACGCGGCGTTTTGGCCCGTATTGCCTGCAAGCGGCGATTGCCGCGGTACATGCCGAAGCGACGACTGCTGCCGATACCGACTGGGTGCAGATTGTCGGGCTTTACGATGTGTTGCAAAGGCTTGTGCCTTCGCCTGTGATCGAACTCAACCGTGCGGTCGCCCTGTCCATGCGTGATGGACCGTTGGCTGGGTTGCAGCAAGTGGAAGGGATTCTGGCACGGGGCGAGTTGCTGGATTACCACCTGGCGCATTCGGCGCGCGGGGAGTTTTGTCGGCAACTGGGTCGTATGAAAGAGGCACGCCAAGCCTATGAAAAAGCGCTGGGCCTGACCCAGCAGGCCCCGGAAAAACGCTTTATCGAGCGTCGCCTGGCAGAACTTTCAGGATAAAAACCGGAGCGTGCTCGCGTCTGGCGTCAACGATAACCCGTGTTTGCAGGGTAAACGCGGCGTGCTCAAGTTTTTCGCGAGCAAGCTCGCTCCTACATGAATGCCAGCCTGGGTTGTCGTTATTCGAGCATCCTTTCCAGCAGCCAGCTCCCCGCTGGCCCCGGCGGATGTTGCCTCGACCACAATGCATCCACCGCCACCGAGCGCGGCCAGCCGCGAGCCTTGAGCTCCACCAACTGGCCATTGGCAAAACGCTCCACCAGCCAGCGCGGCAGCGGCGCCCAGCCAAAACCGAGGATGGCCATTTCCATCAACATCAAAAAGCTGGGAGCGGACCAGACCCGGCCCGTCAGCCGGTTTTCATTGGGGTTGATGATGCTTGCCAGGCGCAGTTCCCGGTGTTGTTGCAGGGTTTGCCGGTCGATGCCATCGAGGTTGGCCAGTGCATGCAGCGGCGAAACAAACAGTGCCAGTTGCGCGCGTTCTTCGACGGTGGCGTGGGTCAGGTCTGGCGGGTAAACCTCCTGCGCCTCGATAAACGCGAGCTGCGCCCGCCCGCTTTGTACCAGGGCCATGAGGTCTTCACACTCGGCAATCAACCACTCCAGCTCCAGGTCCGGATAACGTTGCTCAAGGGCGCTGAGCACCGTTTCAAAGCGTCCCGACTGATAAGTGTCGGACATGGCGATACTGAGCTTGGGCTCCAGCCCCTGGGACAACTGGCTGGCGGCAAGCTCCAGGCGGCTGCTGGCTTCCAGCACCTGCTCGGCCCGTTGCAGCAATACATGCCCGGCCGGCGTCAGGCTCGGCTTGCGGCTGCTGCGGTCGAACAGCACCACGTCCAGGTCAATCTCAAGGCTGGCCACCGCCGCGCTGATGGTGGATTGGCTCTTGCCCAGCTTGCGTGCCGCCGCCGAAAACGAGCCTTGGGTCGCCGCCTGGACAAACGCTTGCAACACTTCATGAGACGCCATCATCTATCGCCTTGATCGATGGTTATTGATTATGAAGTATCGGGTCAGGGAGGGATTATGGCAACCCTCGACACCCACAGAGCACGAGTCATGACCATCACCAAGTCCATCACTGAACGCGTTTTCCAGGCCATCGGTTTTGAGGGCCTGGCCTTGTTGATCTGTACCCCGTTGCTGGTCTGGATCACCGGCCGGCCAGCCCTGGAAATGGGCGCGGTCACCCTGGCCATCAGCCTGCTGGCGCTGACCTGGAACATCATCTTCAACAGCCTGTTTGACCGCCTCAAGGCGCGCCTGCAACTGGCCAATAGCGGCAAGACCCGCGTGCTGCACGCCTTGCTGTTTGAGGGCGGGCTGATTCTGTTTGCCGTGCCGCTGATTGCTGCGTGGCTGAATATCAGCCTGATGCAGGCGTTTATCCTTGATATCGGTGTGCTGCTGTTTTTCCTGCCGTACACCTACGTGTACCACTGGGGCTACGACGTGCTGCGGGACAAATTCCTGCCGCAACGTGCGCCAGAGCAAGCGTGAGGGTCAGACGAACATCCCGCCCGATGCTTCGATACGTTGGCCATTGATCCATTTGCTGCCGTCAGCCAGCAAGGTCGAAATCGCCCCGCCAATGTCGTCCGGCAAGCCGACCCGACCCAGCGCCGTGTTGCCGGCGACAAAGGCATTGATGTCGGCATTGTCGCGCACGGCACCGCCGCCGAAGTCAGTCTCGATGGCGCCAGGGGCCAGGGTGTTGACGCTGATCCCACGGGCGCCCAATTCCTTGGCCTGGTAGCGGGTCAGCACTTCCACCGCGCCTTTCATTGAGGCGTAGGCGGCATAACCTGGCAGGCTGAAACGCGCCAGGCCACTGGAGATATTGATGATGCGCCCGCCATCGACGATCAGTGGCAGCAGCTTCTGGGTCAGGAAGAACGGGCCCTTGAGGTGGATCGCGACCATTTGGTCGAACTGTTCTTCGCTGGTTTCGACAAAGCTTGCATGGGTGCCGACACCGGCATTGTTGATCAGGAAGTCGAACTGCTCCTGTGCGAAAACGTCCTTCAGCGTGCGGCCGATTTCGCCGATGAAACCGTCGAAGGTCGCGCTTTTACTCACATCCAGTTGCAGCATGGCGGCGCGGCCACCCAGTTGTTCAATCTGCGCGACCACTGCCTGGGCTTCGTCAGCCTTGCTGTAGTAGGTGCCGATGATGTCGATGCCTTGCGCGGCCAGGTGCAGGGCGGTGCTTTTGCCCAGGCCGCGGCTGGCGCCAGTGATCAGTGCGATTTTACGGGTCATGGTCAAGTCCTCGGAGCAAGTGAGTGAACGTGGGACAGAGTGTATTTGTGCGGCCATTACGTGATAAACAGGGTTGATCCGGAATCACTGGTCGGATCAGTCGAACAATCACGGACCACCACCATGAACAAGCTGGACCTGTTGCGCACCTTTGTCCGCGTTACCGAACTGTCGAGTTTCACCCAGGCCGGCGATAGCCTGGGGCTGCCGCGCTCCACAGTGTCCGAGCAGGTGCGCGCCCTGGAAGACCTGCTGGGCACGCGCTTGTTGCAGCGCACCACGCGCAAGGTCCAGGCCACCCAGGATGGGCGTGTGCTGTATGAACGCAGCAAGGATCTGCTGGCCAATATGGAAGAGTTGGAAGGGTTGTTTCGCCAGGATGAGGCGCAATTGAGCGGACGGATTCGTATCGACATGCCCAATGCCATGGCACGCAAAGTGATCGTGCCGCGCCTGCCGGAGTTCATGGATCGGCACCCGTTGATCGAGCTGGAAATCAGCGGCTCCGACCGTCAGGTCGACCTGCTGGCCGAAGGCTTCGATTGTGTCTTGCGCGTGGGTGCGCAGCCGGACCAGTCGGTGGTGGCGCGGCTGTTGTGCAGCATGCCGATGATCAACTGCGTCAGTCCCGGCTACCTGCAACGCTACGGCGAACCCAAGACCCTGGCCGACCTGGCCGTACATCAACTGGTGCACTACGTGCGCCCGCTGGGCGCGCGTTCGTCGGGCTTTGAGTATGAACAGGGCAACAAGGTGCAGCGCATTGCCATGGCCGGGCGGGTCACGGTCAACAGCACGGACGCGTACCAGTCGGCGTGCCTCGCCGGTTTCGGGATCATTCAGGTGCCGGGGCTGGGCATGCGCGAATTACTCGACAGGGGCGAGCTGGTGGCCGTGCTCCCCGACTATCCCGCGCCCGCGCTGGACGTGTCGATGCTGTATGCCGGCCAGCGTCACCTGCCGCTACGGGTACGGGTGCTGATGGACTGGTTGGCGGCCACCCTGACGGCTCAGCTTTAACGACGTGTCGATAGCTGCTGCGGGGCGAGGAAGGCGTCGTGGAAGTAGTCGCGAAACGCCTGCATCGCCGGGGTGAAGGCGCGCTCGCGGTGCCAGGCCAGGCCGACACTCATGGGCGCGACTTTGTCGGTCACGCTCAGGGTCTCGATGCGCTTGCCTTCCAGGGACCAGGGGCGGTGCACCAGGTCAGACAGGATCGCTACGCCGCTGCCATTGGCCACCATGCTGCGCACCGCCTCCACCGAACTGGTGCGCAGCCGCACCCTGGGCTTCTGCCCGGCCTGTTCCCAGTAGCGCATGGCACTTTGCTCGGCCTCATCCACGGTCAACAGGATATACGGCTCGCGGGCCACATCGGCCAGGCTTACCGCACGCCGCTCGCACAGCGGGTGGTGGCTGGGCAGCCACAGGCGCCGTTCGGAATTGAACAGGATCTGCGAAACGATATCCGGGTGGGTGAGGTTGGCGGTAAGCACCACCGCCATATCGAACTGGCCATCCAACAGCCCTTGTTCGATGGCCTGGCGCTCCTGCTCGAAGACCTCGATGTTCACATCCGGGTGCCAGTGCTCCATGCGTTGCAGGTGGTGCGGCAGGAAGTAACCGAGCACCGTGTAACTGGCCGCGATCCGCAGCACGCCGCTGGCACGGTAGTCCGGCAGCGGACTGTTCAATGCATCGTCGACACTGCGCACGATCACATAGGCGCGGTTGAGAAAATGCCGGCCGGCATCGGTCAGGCTCATGCCCTGGGCCGAGCGCACAAACAGCTGGGCACCGAGCATGGCTTCCAGCTCCTTGATCGCGGTGGTCACCGCCGACTGGGAGATGTTCAGGTGAATCGCCGCCTGGGAAATCTGGCCGATTTCGGCGGTGGCGACAAAGTAGCGAACCTGGCGCAGGGTCAGCGACATGCAGTTTTCTCGTAGGGGTATCTGATTTTCAGAAGAAAGCCTATCTGATAATAGATCTTCCCAAGGGGTCAAGGGCCAGCCTATTTTCGCTGGCACGAACTCTTGCGGAGCAGGCCCCGATGCAGACAGTGGATTTCAACTCGGACATGGGTGAAAGCTTCGGCCCCTGGACCATCGGCGACGGTGTGGATAACGAGCTGATGGCGTTTATCAGCTCGGCCAACGTGGCCACCGGTTTTCATGCCGGCGACCCCGGCACCATGCGCCGCACCATCGAGCGCGCCAAGCAGTTGGGCGTGGCTATCGGTGCCCACCCGGGCTTTCGCGACCTGGTGGGTTTCGGCCGTCGCCACATCAACGCCCCGGCCCAGGAACTGGTGGATGACATGCTCTACCAACTCGGCGCCCTGCGCGAATTGGCGCGGGTGCAGGGCGTGAGCTTGCAGCACATCAAGCCCCACGGTGCGCTGTACATGCACCTGGCGCGGGATGAAGAAGCCGCGCGCCTGCTGGTGGAAAACCTGCAGCGCCTGGAACCTGAACTGTTGCTGTATTGCATGCCCAACTCGGTGATCTGGCGTATCGCCCAGGAACTGGGGCAACCGGTGGTGCGCGAGTTTTACGCCGACCGTGAGTACGACCTGTCCGGCTCCATCGTGTTTACCCGTAATGTGCGGGCCCTGGACCCGGCGACGGTGGCGGCGCGTGTCTTGCGGGCCTGCCAGACCGGCCTGGTGCGCACCGTCGAAGGCGAGGACCTGTTTATCGAATTCGATTCCATCTGCCTGCACAGCGACACACCGGGCGCCCTCGACCTGGTGGAGGTCACTCGCAACGCGTTGGATCAGGCGGGGATCGCAGTGCGCAAACCCGGTTAAACGACACCGGTGCCCAGACACCGGGCCTGCATGATTTTTGCCTGCCTTTCTACAATGATTCCAAGAGGAACAGACATGGCTGAAACATCCCCGATTCGCTACAGCTTTGGCGCCGATGAACATTTGTTCGCCGAAGTCAGTGAAAGCATGTCCCTGGAGGCGTTCTTCAAGGGCATGGCCGTCACCCGTGCGGTGCAACGCCTGGAGCTGCCCGGCGTGCTGGATATCTGCCTGGCCAACGCCTCGTTCCAGATCCGCTTCGACCCGGACCTGATTGCCCCGCATGTGCTGCTCGACGCGGTACAAAGCGCCGAGGCCCAGGCGGTGGCCGAGCGTACCTTGCACACCCGGATCATTGAGATCCCGGTGTTGTACAACGATCCCTGGACCCATGAAACCCTGATGCGTTTTCGCGACCGTCACCAGGACCCGACCGGCACTGACCTGGAGTACGCCGCGCGGGTCAATGGCCTGGCGGATGTCGAGGCGTTTATCGCGGCCCATAGTGGCGCGCCGTGGTTTGTGTCGATGGTCGGCTTTGTCGCCGGCCTGCCGTTCATGTTCCAAATGGTCGAGCGCGAACGGCAGTTGCAGGTGCCCAAATACCTGCGCCCGCGCACCGACACGCCGAAGCTGACCCTCGGCCATGGCGGTTGTTTCGGCTGCATTTATTCGGTACGCGGTGCCGGGGGCTACCAGATGTTTGGCGTTACCCCGGCGCCGATCTACGACCCGCAGCAGCAGTTGGCTTACCTCAAGGAACACATGGTGTTCTTCCGCCCCGGCGATATCGTGCAGTTCAAACCCATCGACCGTGATGCCTACGACCTGGCGGTGGCCGAGGTTGAGGCCGGGCGTTTCGATTTGCGCATTCGCCCGGTGGAATTTTCCCTGGACGCCTTTTTTGCCGACCCGGTCGGTTACCCGAAAACCCTGCAGGAGGCGCTCGTATGATCAAGGTGCTCAAGCCTGGCCTGGCGACCTCTGTGCAGGACCTGGGGCGCGAAGGGTATTACCACTTGGGAATCCCGCCGTCCGGCGCCCTGGACCAGTACGCCCTGAGTGCGGCCAACCACCTGGTGGGCAACCCGGCGGGTGCGGCGGGGTTGGAATGCACGCTGATCGGCCCGCAGCTGGAATTTCAACAGGATGCGTTGGTGGCGCTGAGCGGTGCGCTGATGTCACCGCGCCTGGACGGCGAGGTGGTGCACCAGGACACGGCGTTCCAGGTGCGCGCTGGGCAGGTGCTGCGTTTTGAGTTTCCCGTGGCCGGTGCGCGGACTTACCTGGCGGTGGCCGGTGGGATCGACGTGCCGCTGGTGCTGGGCAGTCGCTCCACTTATACCCTGGGTGCGCTGGGCGGTTTTCACGGGCGGCGCTTGCAGGAGGGCGATGTGTTGCCCATCGGTGAGACTCGCGGCGAGGGCCGTGCCGGTAATAGTTTGCCGATGGCCCTGCGCCGTTCGGTGGGCGGTGATGTGACGCTGCGGGTGGTGCCGGGGCTGTATTACGAGCGACTGACGGCTGCTGCCAAAAGCAGTTTTTTCGCCGAGCCCTGGACAGTCGGTTCCGAAGCCGACCGGATCGGCTACCGCTTCAAGGGCGGCAGTGCCTTGAGCTTCCAGCCCCGGGAGCAACCATTTGGCGCGGGCTCCGATCCGTCGAACATCGTCGACAGTTGTTACCCCATCGGCTCGATCCAGGTGCCGGCCGGCCTGGAACCGATTGTGCTGCACCGTGATGCCGTATCGGGTGGCGGCTACGCGATGATCGGCACGGTGATCAGCGCCGACCTGGACCTGATCGGGCAGATGCAGCCCAACCAGCGCGCGGGGTTTGTCGCGGTGACATTGGAAGAAGCGCTGGAGGCGCGGCGGGTGTACAAGAAGCGGCTCAAGGCGATGGCCGGGTTGTTCGCCAGTTAAGCCATCGCACCATCCAAATGTGGGAGCGGGCTTGCTCGCGAAAGCGGTGGATCAGTCGACTTATCTATAACTGACACACTGCTTTCGCGAGCAAGCCCGCTCCCACATTTTTTGTTCTGCGGTGCTTTAGAAAAGTTGAGTGAACAGCCAGTACAAGCTACCTGACAACACAATCGCCGCCGGCAACGTCAGCACCCAGGCCATCAGCAAGTTGCGGATGGTCTTCATCTGCAAGCCACCGCCATTGGCAACCATGGTCCCGGCCACGCCTGACGACAGCACGTGGGTGGTGGATACTGGCAACCCAAACATATCGGCGGCGCCAATGGTCAGCATGGCTACGGTTTCGGCCGAGGCGCCCTGGGCGTAGGTCAGGTGGGTCTTGCCGATTTTCTCGCCGACGGTCACCACAATGCGCTTCCAACCGACCATGGTGCCCAGGCCCAGGGCGATGGCCACGGCGATCTTCACCCACAGCGGGATAAAGCGCGTCGCATTGTCGATCTGTTGCTTGAACAGTTGCAGCTTGCCCTGGGTGTCAGCGTCGAAGTTGCCGACCTTGCCCTTGTCCATCAGGCGAATGGTTTCGCTGGTCAGGTACATGTCATTACGCACGTTGCCCATGGCCTCGGCAGGCACCTTGGCCAGTGAGCCGTAGCCCTTCACTTGTTCACCGATACGGCCAGTGAGGGCGGCCAGCGCGGGGATCAACTCCGGGGTGGTTTCCTTGGTGCGCACATACGTCGACAACACGGGGCGCGGGTCGGCAGGTGCTGGCTGCGGTGCGCTTTTTACCAGGGCTTGCTGGGTGACTTCGGCCACCGCGGCGAACTGCAATGACTGGTCGGCCGGCATGGTGCGGTTCAAGGCATAGGCCATCGGCAGGGTGCCGACCAGGATCAGCATGATCAGGCCCATGCCCTTCTGGCCGTCATTGGAACCGTGGGCAAACGACACACCGGTGCAGGTCACGATCAACATGCCGCGAATCCACCAGGGCGGCGGCGTGTTGCCTACGGGCGCCTTGTACAGCGAACGGTTTTTCACAAAGGCCCGCAGCGCCAGCAACAACAGGGCCGCAAAGCCGAAGCCGATCAGTGGCGACAGTAACAACGCATAGCCGATCTTGATCGCCTGGGCCCAGTCCACGCCGCTGGTGCCGTCACGGCCATGCATCAGGGCATTGGCCACGCCAACCCCGATGATCGAGCCGATCAGCGTATGGGAAGACGACGCCGGCAACCCCAGCCACCACGTGCCCAGGTTCCACAGAATCGCTGCAATCAGCAGGGCGAAGATCATTGCAAAACCGGCGGAAGAACCGACCTGCAGGATCAACTCAACCGGCAGCAAGGCGATGATGGCAAAGGCCACCGCGCCACTGGACAGCAGCACCCCGAGGAAGTTGAAGAACCCCGACCAGACCACGGCGAAATGCGGCGGCAGCGAGTTGGTGTAGATCACCGTCGCCACCGCGTTGGCGGTGTCGTGGAAGCCGTTGACGAACTCGAAACCCAAGGCAATCAGCAACGCCACGCCCAGCAGCAGGAACGGTGTCCAGGTGGTGACCACCGTGCCCAGTTCATGCATGTCGTGCATCAGGCTGTAGGCGGTGAACAACAGGCCCATGGCGAGCACGGCAAAGAACACGATCACCGTGAGCAGGCCGGGTTTTTTGTCCAATTGCGGTTTTGTGTCAGTGGCGCCAGCCTGGGGAGAGGCAGTCAGGGAAGGGGTGGCCATGCCGGAGCATCCAGTGTGAGGAGGATGTTTCCCATGATCGTTGCAGAATGTTACAGAGATGCTGCGTCAAATCAGTGTTTGGCGCATTCCGCTCGCCGCCGGTCCAAAAAACACCGCCGCTCCCACAGGTTGATTGCATTGCAATGTCAGTAATCCCGGCGCTTGCGAAACGCCCATCTGCCGGCAATCACAGTAAACGTCGCCACCAACGCCACCAGGATCCAGAACCCCTCGGGATCCTGGGAGAGTGGCACCCCCCCGACGTTCATGCCAAAAAAACCGGCGATGATATTGATCGGCAGTGCCAGCACCGTCACCACCGTCAGGGTAAACAGCGTGCGGTTGCTTTGTTCGTTGAGGTTGGCGGCGATTTCTTCCTGCAACAACTTGATCCGTTCGCCCAGGGCCGTGAGGTCGTTGATGATCAGCGCAAACTCCTCGGTGGACTTGCGCAACTCTTTCACGTCTTCCTTTTGCAGCCACTGCGGCGGGCGGTTGAGCAGGCGCAGCAGCGAGCCCGGCTCCAGTGCCAGCAGGCGTTGCAGGCGCACCAGCACCCGGCGCATGGCGCCCAGTTCTGCGCGGTTGGTGGACAGGCGCGAGGACAGTAACTGGTCTTCGATCTGGTCCACGCTCTGGCTGGTCTTGCGCACGATCTGCGTCAGCACCTCGCCTTGATCGCGCAACAGATGCACGAGTAACTCCAGGGGCGAGCGAAAGTGTTCGCCGGCTTTCACCGAAGAACGCAGCTTGTCCACCGAGTGCAGCGGTTGCAGGCGCGCGCTGACCAACAGGCGGCTACGGGCACAGACCCACAAGGTGGAAATATCCGAGGAGACCATGCTGCTGAAATTGAACACCACGTCGTTGACCACCGCCAGCAAGGCTGAGTCCACATGTTCGATGCGGGTCGAGCGCGAGCCTTCGTGCAGTGCCTCGAAGAATTCTTCCGGCAGTTCCAGGTGGGCCTGCATCCAGCGTTGGCAGGCCGCGTGGGCCAGGTTCAAGTGCAGCCACAGGAACTCATCGGGATCAGCCGGTTGTTGCAGGGCCTTGAGCACAGTAGCTGAGTCGATTTGTTCGGCTTTTTCACCGGGTTTGAAGCGGAAACCATAAAGCAGGCCAAACAGGTCGGAGTCCTGATGGCCGTGGTCGATGCTGTGGTTCATGGTGGCTCGCAGAGGAAAGCGCCTGTAGGACATTTCACAGGTTCGCGTCGCGCAATCATTGCAAGGCGGTTTGACAGTTTTGTGACGGTTTGGAAGCGGGTACAAAAAAGCCGCGCGGCCCGAAGGCGGCACGGCTTTGTTCATCGTACGACTCAAGTGTCTTGCTTGTTTTCCAGCACTGCACCGGTCTTGGCGTCGAGCTTCACGTCCCACTTCTTGCCGGTGGTGTCGGTCAGGTCAACTTCGTAGACCAGGCGGCCGGCTTCGTTATCCAGCTCGGTGTCATTGATGGAAGCGCCGGCGTGCAGGGCTACGGCGGCAGCGTTGAGCTGTTCGAAAGGCTTCACCGCGCCCGATTGCAGCAGGCTTGGAATCTGGTCCGGGCGAACATCAGCCTGGGCCAAACCAGCAGTCAGGGTCAGGGCAGCAGCAGCGAACAGAGCGGTCAGGTTTTTCATGGTGGCGTCCTTTGGGGTGAGCTGTTTAAGTGGGATCAGGTTAACCCGCGCAACTTAATTCACCCTTAATTGTGTAGGACGTTTGCGTTGTTTGTTCAATCGGCCCGCGTCGGGAAATTTCATGCTGGTGTCTCAACTTCAGGAGGCACACATGAAACAGATAATGGCTTGGCTGTATGCGCCCGTGTTCTGGGCGGGATTTATTGGCGGGGGGCTTTGGCTGGTCGCGAAAGGAGAGCCCCACTGGTTGCTGGCGGTGTTTGCCGTGGCCATCGGCGTGTCGTTTATTACAGAGCTGTGGCTGCCTTACGAGCCGCAATGGAATCGCCCCTTGGGGGACCGACGCCGGGATATCTTCCATGCGTTGGTCAATGAAAGCCTGAATGCCCTGGGCTTGTTGGTGCTGCCGCTGCTGACGGCGTGGCTGGCGATCGATGGAGCCTGGCCACGCACCTGGCCGCTGTGGGCGCAGTTGCTGTTGGCGATCGTGATTGCCGATGCGGGCATCACGCTGATGCATTACGCCAGTCATCGCATCGCCGCTCTCTGGCGTTTGCATGCCGTGCATCACAGCGTGCAGCGGCTCTATGGTTTCAATGGCTTGATGAAGCACCCGTTGCACCAGATGCTGGAAGCAACGGCGGGCCTGCTGCCGCTGATCCTGCTGGGGATTCCCGTGGACGTGGCGATGTTGTTGGCATTGGCCATTGCGATCCAACTGTTGTTGCAACATTCCAATGTCGCTATGCGCCTGGGGCCGTTGCGCTGGGTATTTGCCTGGGCGCCGGTGCACCGCTTTCACCATATGAAATACGGCCGGGCGGGAGATGTGAATTTCGGTTTGTTTTTCAACCTGTGGGATTGGCTGTTGGGGACTGCGTTTTACACCGAGGACTATCGAATGGGTGAGGGCGACCTGGGCATCGGCAGCCGTCCGGATTTCCCGGTGGATTATCTTGGGCAGTTGCGTGACCCCTTTACGGCCATCCAGTTGAGTAAAGAGCCGCCTGTCCCAAGCACTCTCCAAATGTAGGCGTGAGCTGTCTGGTTTGATGCGGTGCTCTCGAGTTCTTCGCGAGCAAGCTCGCTCCTACAGGGGGAGCAGGTGTACCTGGAGATGGCGCAACGAGGCCCCGGCGGTCACGCCAAACAGTTGCTTCATGGTGCGGGAAAAGTGCGCCGAGTCGGCAAAACCCGCGCCATGGGCGGCTTCGGTCAACGTGTGGCCGTTCAGGGCCAGGTCCAGGGCCATGCGCAAGCGTCGCCACATCACCAGGCGCCGCACCGGCACGCCGAGCTGGCTGACGAACAGGCGCTCCAACTGGCTCAAGGACAGATGCGCCGCCTGTGCCAGTGATTGCGCCGAGACCTTGCCGCTCAATTGTTGATCGAGGGTGAGCAGGGCGCGTTGCACCCGCGCATCGTCAGCGCGGCGACGTGGCAGTCGCCGCAGAGTCTGTTCGAAGCTTTCAAGGCCGAAGTCGGCTGCGTCCAGGGCGTGTTGCAACACCTGGGCGTCAAACGCGCCGGGTTCCACATATGCCATCAACACGTTGCCCTGGGTGTGGACGATGGCATGGCTTTGACGGGAGGGGATGAACAGGCGACAAGCCGTGTGCAGATGCCCATCAAGGCTGACCGTGACGGGGCTATCCGAGGACAGGATAAATTGATGGGCGTAATGGGCATGGGGCGCAGTGCGCCCCGTCTCACCGAGGATCAGGCCGTAGTCACGGCCCAGCCACAGTTGGCCCGACCACTCGTTTGTCACTCAGTAACCGTTGTCCTGCAGCAGATCCTGCACGCTGGAAGACGGCCAGCGCTTGTAGAACTTCAGCAGTTCGGCGGCACGGTTGGTGAAGATGCCATCGACGCCAGCGTCCATGACTTTCTTGAAGTCCACCGGTTCATCGACGGTATAGACGTGTACCAGCAGGCCTTTGTCGTGGGTCAACTGGTTCATCTCGGGTTTCACCAGGTCCGAATAGCTCTGGTCACCCAGGTCGGTCAATTGGGCCGATGGACCAGTACCGATGGCGCCGAGGCTCTTGGCTTCATCGACCCACTTCTCGAATTCGGCAGCGTCCTTGGGTTCCTGCTTGGCATAGTAGGCCGCCTTGGTCGGTTCGCCGGATTCGGCGAAGGTCACCTTGGACTTGGGCTCGATGCTGCCTTCACCGACCCACAGCAACAGGATTTTCGGGGTGTTGGGCATTTCCTTTTGTAGCTCTTTGAGGCTGGCAACCTCGAAGGTTTGCAGGATGACGCGGCCTTTGCCCTGGCCCACACCGGTGTTGCTCTTGCCCAGTTTGGAGCCGGCAGCACTCAGCCAGCCCTTGTCCTGCAGCTTGTCTTTGAGGTCGGCTTCGATGCCGGGAAACTGCTTGGGCTCTTTGGTCTCGATGTACAGGCCGGGTTTGTGCTGGGGGTTGCCTTCGGCGATCTTGATGATGTCGTCCAGGCTGAGGATTTTCAAACCGACAAAACCCGGGCGCGCACGATCCGGATAGGCGGCGTTGAACCAACTGCCAGCATCGAGGGTTTGCAGCTCTTTCCAGGTGAACTCGTTGGCCGGGCTGTCCTTGCGCTCCGGGAACTTGGTGGCGACATCGGTGGTGCGTTGCAGGTTGTTGTCATGCAGGGCGAACAGCACGCCATCCTTGCTGCGTTGCAGATCCAGTTCCAGGTAGTCGGCACCCAGGTCGCGGGCGACCTTGTAGGCAGCGGCGGTGGATTCGGGGGCATCGAAGGACGCACCCCGGTGGGCGATCACGGCGGGGTGGGGAATGCCGTCTTTCGTCGCCAGTTCAACCGGGCTGACAGGGTTTGCAGCCTGTGCGTGGCCAAGGCCCATCATCAGGGCGAGCAGCAGGGCACTCTTGGTAAACGTAGCAGGCATGTGCGAGGTCCTTTCGTGGAGGTAACTTCAAGAAGGCTCCCTTTTTAACAATTGCATGCAAATCGCGCTATCACCAAACCGACATTAACGTGCGCATGCGCTATTTTTCTGCGCTTTTGTGCCGTGCTATGCAGTACTCTTGGTCCGAGCTTCCCCGTCAGAGGGAAACCTGTATTGCCTTATTTTTCTGCCTCGCGTGTAAACCATCGTTCACTTCCCCTGTGGGATTTTTCAGTGAGGTTTAGCATGCGCATCACATCAGAACTCATCTGCCAGGCCGCCGACCAACTCAACGGTTTTGTCGGCCTGAACCGCAAGACCGGCCAGTACATCGTACGTTTCAGCGAAGACTCGTTCGGCATGGACGTCGCCGACGACGGCATCATCCCCACCAGCGAGTTTGTCTGGCAGCCCACGGCTGACCAGGCCATGACCCTGTCCCGCGAGCACATCCAACTGTTGCTGGACCAGAACATCGACGACCGCATCAACATCACTGAACCGCTGCGGGTGTACATGCGCCGGGTAGAGATCCCGCAGATCAGCGCGGTGCGCAGCCTGGTCAATTGATCAGGGTTGACCCCTTGTAGGCGCTGCCTCTACAGGGCGCTGAAGGCGTAAGCCCGCTCGACCTTGCATACCCGTGTCTGAAAGGCTGAGTACCAGGTGGCCCGGCCCTGCTCGCGCACTTCACGGTGCTCGGCGTGTTGTTTCCAGGCCAGGATGGCCGCCTCGCAGGCCCAGTAGGACACGGTAATCCCCAACCCATCTTCACCCCGGGCCGACTCCACGCCGAGAAACCCCGGTTGCTCGCGGGCCAGTTCGAGCATGCGTTCGGCGGCCTGTGCGTAGCCTGGGGCGGTGTCGGTGCGCAGGGAGGTGAAGATCACTGCGTAATAGGGCGTGGCGGGTGTCTTGGCGATCATGCCGAACACGCCTGACAGGCCATGAGCCATGCCGTGACCAGCGGCACGCTGGCTCCCTTGAGTACCGCGCGCTCTGGCTGGAACAGGGTGGCGACAAAAAACGGATGGTCCAGCAGTTCCAAGGCCCGTACCTCGCCCGCTGAGTCATGGGCGCTGCCAATCAGATTGTCCTCCAGCAACGCCTGTTCGAAGTCGTGATTGACGCCATAGCGGCAACGATAACCCTCCTGGATTTCAAGGGTGCCGTAAGCCTCGGCAATCCGTGTGAACGCCATCAGGCGCACCGGGGCGATGGTCTCGACCAAGGCGCACGCCAAGGGGGTGATCACCGCACGTGGCGCATCGGGTGCCAGCTCGCCATGTTCGGCATCGGCCCAGCCCAGCACATTGCGCGCATATTCCAGCACAGCATGTTGAAAACCGCCGCAGGTGCCGAGGAAAGGACGCCGTTGTTCGCGGGCAAAACGGATCGCCCGCAAGGCACCGTCGATATCGCGATAGGGGCTGGCAGGCACGCACCAGAACCCGTCGAAGGGCTGCAAGGCTTGGGTGTCGGTGAGGGTGTCAGTGGCCAGCCATTCAACCTGTATCGTCAGGCCCAGCTGTGCGCTGGCCTTTTGCAATGCAAGCGGGATGGCTTGGTGTGCTGTCACTTGCGGGTCGTAATCGCCAATCAGGGCGAGGTGCAGGGCAGTGGGGTTCATGGCTGGCGTCCAATGGCTTGTCGAGTCCTGGAGCGCACTATAGATTGGCGTTCACGCAATCAATATTGGCGTTACTCCATATGCTCAATGCAGCCACGCACTATCAGCTCGACTATCCCGACCTGGCACTGGTCCTTGCTCTGGTGCGTGGTGGCACCCTGGCCCGGGCGGCGGCTTTGCTGCGGGTGGATGTGTCCACGGTGTTTCGGGCTGTGCGGCGCCTGGAGTCGTCACTGGGGCAGGTGCTGTTCGAAAAGAGCCGTGCCGGTTACTTGCCGACCAGCCTGGCCACGACACTCGCCCAGCAGGCGGAACGTGCCGAGCAGGCGCTGGAAGCGGCGCGGGTAGGGGTGGAGCAGGGCGGCGAGGTGATCAGCGGCACCGTGCGCCTGACCTGCACCGACTCGGTGTTGCAGGGCCTGTTACTGCCGGCCCTGGCCCGGTTCATGCCGGGCTATCCGGCGCTGACTCTGGAACTGAGCACGTCCAACGACTTTGCCAACCTCAGCCGACGCGATGCCGACATTGCCCTGCGCCTGACCCGCACACCCCCGGAGCACTTGGTGGGACGGTGCTTGGGGACGGTGTCCTATCGCGTCTGCGCCAGTCCCGGCTATGCACAGCAGCACGACACTCAGGACCTGGCCACCTTGGCCTGGATCGCCCCGGATGACTTCCTGCCCGACCATCCCACCGTGGCTTGGCGTCGCCAGCACTTGCCTGGCGTCAGGCCCAGTTACCGGTGTAACAGCATGTTGTCCGCGACCGAGTTGGTACGTGCCGGCCTGGGCGTGGCGGCGCTGCCGGATTTTCTGTTGGGGGAAGGCCATGGGTTGCAGCCATTGGGGCCGGCACTCGCGGGGCATGATACGGCGCTGTGGTTGCTCACACGCCCGGACTGCCGGGCGCTGCGATCAGTGGTGACGTTGTTCGATGAACTGGGCCGGCACTTGCGCCAGCCCTCGTAGGCGCCGACAAGCCGGTCTCTACAACCCGGCCCGTTCATTGGCAAACATACTCACCGCGCGTACGGCATCGCTGGTGCCTTCGCGAATCTGCAGGATCACCGTGCCGGCCTGATTGGCCAGTTCCACGCCTTGGGCGGCACGGTCGCGGGTGTTGTCCATGCTGTCGATGGCCTGGCGGGTTTCGCTCTGGATCATCTCGATCATGCTCGAAATCTGTGCCGTGGAGCCGCTGGTGCGCGCGGCCAGTTGCCGGACTTCATCGGCGACCACCGCAAACCCGCGGCCCTGGTCACCTGCGCGTGCGGCTTCAATGGCTGCATTCAAGGCCAATAGGTTGGTCTGGTCGGCAATCGCGCGAATGGTGTTGACGATGGCGGTGATCTGCTGCGAACGCTCGCCCAGCTTGGCGATCAGTCGGGATGAGTTTTCAACGTCGGCGGCTATGTCATGGATGCCGCTGGCGGTCTGCTCAATGACCTCGGCGCCTTTTTCGGCGATATCCCGGGTTTGCAGGGAAATGTGATACGCCTGGGTTGCACTCTGGGCATCTTCAGCGTGCTTTTGCACCATGGCCGTGACGTCGGACGCGAACTTCACAATCTTGCACAGGCGGCCGCTGGCGTCGTACACCGGGTTGTAGTTGGCTTCCAGCCACAGCGTCTGGCCGCTGCGGGTGAGGCGCTCGAACTGGCCGCTGAACAACTGCCCCTGGTTGAGTCGGTGCCAGAACTCACTGTACTCATTGCTGTTGGCAAGTTCCGGTTTGCAGAACAGGCGATGATGCTTGCCCTGCAGCTCTGCCAGGCTGTAGCCCATGCGCTGGAGGAAGTTCTGGTTGGCGGTAATGATGCTGCCGTCGAGGTTGAATTCGATCACGGCCATGGCTCGGTCAATCGCCTCAAGCTTGGCGTTGGTTTCGCTTTCGGCCTGCATTCTGGCGCTCACGTCCAAGGCGTACTTGACTACTTTCACCACGCGGCCGGATGGGTCGCACACCGGGTTGTAGCTGGCTTCCAGCCACACCGAATGACCATCGGCGGCTACGCGCTCGAAGGTCCCGGACTGGAATCGGCCGTTAGCCAATTGTGTCCATAACTGGCTGTACTCGGCGCTACGGGCAAACGTGCTGGGGCAGAACAGGCGATGGGATTGCCCCACCACCTGATCTTCGCGGTAGCCCATGGTCTGCAGAAAGTTGGTATTGGCACGCAAGACGTTGCCTTGCAGGTCGAATTCAATCACCGCCATCGAGCGTTCAATCGCATCGAGCAGGCTGGCTTGTTGGCTGACAGTGTCTTGCAGGGCAGTAATGGTTTTTTTATGGGCGCTAAATAGCATGGTCGCGGACTCGGGCAAGCAAAGTGCGAGGCGTTATCCCTGGGTGCGCTTGTACGCCGTGAGGCTTCATGGCCCACGGTAGACTTGCTCATTGCCGGCTTCCTTTATACCGACAGGCGGTGGAACTGAGAGCTGAGAGTCATGGGCGGTGACGGAAGTTCGCGCAAAAAACGGCGAAACTCACAGGATCCGATAAATGGTGGCATTTTGATTTTTGTCGGCGCCGGCCGGTCTGCAACGGGCGCCAAGCTGGCGTCTACAAGATGGACGAAGACACGGCCTGGATAATTAGCCCATTCAAGCGGAACGTGCGATCCGCGATTCGGCGACCGTCACGCGATTGCGCCCGGTCCCCTTGGCGGCATACAGCGCCTGGTCCGCAGCATTGAGCCACATATGCGCCTGGGTGAAGTGCACCTGGTAGGCCGCCAGGCCAATGCTCAGGCTGACCCGCAGCTCAGGAACCTGTGGGTCGCGGTAGCGGCTGAACATTTCCCGCAGGCGCTCCATCACATAGCTGGCCTGCTCCAGCGGCACGTCCGGGAGGATCACACAGAACTCGTCGCCACCGTAGCGGCCAGCCAAGTCATTTTCCCGCACGTTGCGCAGCAATTCCTTGCTCAGTTGCCGCAAGACCCGATCGCCGACGATATGGCCATAAGCATCGTTGATCTGCTTGAAGTGGTCGATATCGATCAGCGCGATGGTGGCCTGGGACTGTTGCTGCTGGCACGTGTGGAACTTCAGTTGCAGCAGGTCCTTCCAGGAGCCGTGATTGAGCAGGCCGGTCAGGCTGTCGGTACGGCTCAAGGCACTCAGGGCGCGCTTGTGTTCCGAGAGCTTGATAGCCAGGCGATAACTGGCCATGCCGATGGCGACGGGGTAGAGGATCAACATCGGCAGGCAGGCATACACCTGGATCAGGCCGACATTGGGGTTGAACGAAGGGCCAAACACCAGCCAGGCCAGTGCAACACCTGCCAGTTGTGCGAGCAGGCCTTGGATCATCAGCTGTTTGCCGCCCGCCGCGACGTTGTGCATGGTCATCATCGCGAGGATAGTCACGGCGGTCAGCGGCGTGAATTGCGTGGCCGCGGCCCAGAACCCACCGGACAGTGAGTCATAGAGCAGGTTGCGGCGCTCGGCCTGGTAGGGGAACGCTGCATGGCTCGACAGCTGGTACGCCAGGTGCGGCCAGATAAAGGCGTTGAACAGCCACAAGCCCCAGATCCAGCCGGGCATCGCCAGCGGATACAGGGCCGCGAACACGCACAGGCTGCCAATACCCAGCCCGATCATGCGCGGCCGATAAATGCGCCGGGCAAACGACAGCCCTTTGCCTCGAAGGTTTTCCATAGATCCCTGCGTCAGGTTCTTCTTTTTTTAGGTGGCGAAGGCGTACGTTATCCAAAGGCCATTTACGCCAGATGACAGGCGATTATTGTCAGGGATTTACGCAGGAATAATCAGTGTCCTTCCAGGCCATTTGCGCGGGTATTGCGAGGGTTTAAGGCAAAAACGACCTGTCAGTGTCTTATTGGCGACAGAGGGGGTTACCGCGGGGTGGCGGCAATCTCATAGCCGGCCAGGAACAGATCCATTGCCGACTCGATCACGTTGGCCTGGGTGGGCGCGTCGAGGGTGGGCTGGCCCAGGGTGATTTGTGGCCAGAAAGCGAATGCCTTGAGCAGGCTTTGTACCTGGTGGGCGGCAAAGCATGGGTCGACGGGTTTGAGTCGTCCGTCTTCCTGCGCCGCGCGCACCCATAAGGTAAAACCCTCTTCGCGCTCGCTCAGGCGATTGACGATGTCCTGGGCGCGCTCCGGGGAGTGGATGGTTGCGGCAATCGCGACTCGGGCCAGGTCGAGAAAGTTGGCGTCCGACATCATTTTCATCTTCGCTTGCAGCAACACGCGCAACTGATCGCGCAGGGGATGTTCGCGGCTGTAGCTGACATCCAGTTGCGCCACGCTGCTGGCCCACAACTGATGCAGGATTTCGGTGAACAACTCCTCTTTGCTGGGAAAGTGGTTGTACACCGTACGCTTGGAGACGCCAGCGGTGGCGGCGATCTTGTCCATGCTGGTGACCTCGAAACCGTTGTCGCGAAACTCGCTGATGGCTGCTGCCACGATGGCTTCGCGTTTGCGGTCGGTGAGGCGTTGAGGTGCAGTCATGGGGGCTTTTCGGCTCTGGGAAGAAAATTACACTCGGTAGTTTACTTGGTCCGGGTTTTGTTGCAATCTTGAAACTACACTGTGCAGTGTAGTTGTTGATCTGCATCAGCAGAACGTACCGGAGTCACTTTGTAATGGCCACGATCTCTACCCGTCTCGACACCTCATCTCCCGCACTCAAGTCGTCCGAGCAGCAGCAAGGTCACTTCAGTAACCATGCCGCGGTCAACCGCGCAGGCTTTGGCAAAACCCTGCAAATTTTCTGGAAGATGCTTTTTCACAAGCCTCGCAGTACCCGGCCCGTGGGTGAAATCCCGGTGCAGCGCCTGACGCGTGAACAATTGCTGAGTGCTCCGGATCACAGCGTCTATCGCCTTGGGCATTCCACCGTCCTGCTGAAAATGCGCGGCAAGTTCTGGCTGACCGATCCGGTATTTGCCGAGCGTGCTTCGCCTTTCAACTGGGCCGGTCCCAAGCGCTTCCACCAGCCGCCCATCAGCCTTGAAGAACTACCGCCGATTGAGGCGGTGATCTTGTCGCACAACCATTACGACCACCTGGACCGCCAGGCCGTGGTGCAATTGGCTGGCAAGACCCGCTATTTCTTGGCGCCACTGGGTGTCGGTGACACTTTGATCAAATGGGGTGTCGCGCCAGACAAGGTGCGGCAGTTGGATTGGTGGCAGAGCACGGAAGTGGACGGTATCCGTTTTGTCGCGACGCCTGCCCAGCACTTTTCGGGGCGTGGACTGTTTGATGGCAACCAGACGCTGTGGGCGTCGTGGGTGATGATCGATGATGCCCGGCGTATCTTTTTCAGTGGCGACACGGGTTATTTCGAGGGTTTCAAGCGTATTGGCGAGCAGTACGGGCCATTTGACCTGACCTTGATGGAGACCGGCGCCTACAACGTCGACTGGCCACATGTGCACATGCAGCCCGAACAAACCTTGCAGGCCCATATCGACCTGAAGGGGCGCTGGTTGCTGCCGATCCACAACGGCACCTTTGACCTGGCATTCCATGCCTGGCATGAACCGTTTGACCGCATCATGGCCTTGGCCTGGGAGCGCAATGTGTCGATTACCACACCCGCCATGGGCCAGGCGTTCATGCTGGGCGCACCTGAGCGCGGGCATGCCTGGTGGCTGGATGTCGAGGCTCAGGCGGCAGAACCGCTAGCGAACTGAAGGGACTGCAACGTCTGGTCTGCAAAAAGGACTTTCAAGGTGTTTCTGCCCAGAGAACCGACTGGAAAAGGGTGCGATGATCTCGGAAAGTCATTTTCTGGGAGTGAGGCCTTATGGAGGACAAATGTAGGAAGACCCTGCGGCCATGTGTTCCCTGTCCTGTCGGGGTGCATTCAGTATTCCATGGCTTTGATCACAGTGTTTGTAAGCCGAGCGCACCGTCGGGGTTGGCGAACACCGTGGGTGTTTCTCGGGGCTGCATTGAGTTCCAGTCTTCGGCGGCTCCTGTGGGTGTGACTACGCTCACTACCGTCCAGGGCCCCAGGTTCGATATCCCTGGCCCGATGATGAAGACCGTACGTGATCCGTCGCTATCGCTTATTGCCTTGAGTGGCCTCGACCCCGCAGGCCAGGTCATGATGGAAGTCCCACCCATCATGGATAACCGTTCCGCAAAATCTGCTCCTGTCCTGGCCACTTGGCGTATCGGTTTTGCCGACGAATATCTGCGCAACGGTGTGCGTGAAACGGTGGAGCATTCCAATGGTTTTCTCCAGGCCCTGGAGGTGCTAAAGGCTGCCGGCGCTGAAGTGTTGCCAGTGGTGGCGCAGTTACCCGATGCCGCTGCGTATTTCACCCAGGCGTCCAGCAACGAGATCGATGAGCGGGTGAGTGAGCATCGCCTCGACGCGTTGGTGTCCGATGGGCAAAGCCCAGCCTTCCACGGCTTCTGCAAAACCGGATATCCAGGTGTGTGCCAGATATTCAACGATGCTACCGATGGCACCCATGTCGTGCTTTGGTTCTATGGCGCGCGCTGGGCACGGGACTCGCTATCGGCACTGGTCCGGGTCTATCAGCAGGTCATGCAGGCCGCATACGGTAACGTGCCTGCGAGGTGAGCCTTTTGCGCGGTCAGGCCTATGCCCCGTTGGGTTGAGGCGTGTTCGACGATGTCGAGCCCAGCATCCGTGCTATTAGGCCACGACCGCCGGGTGCGGCATCGACCTGTGCAGCGACGGAGCGGCGCCCGCTCATGCCCCATCCCGGCGCAAACCCCGGGAAAAATACCAAGCCTTCGTGTTCCAGGCGAAACGCCAAGGCAATGCGAACGGCGTCATCCACCTCTTCATGGCTTTCAAAGCGTTGTATGGCGTCTATTCCAACCCCGGCGTGCCGGGCCAGGTCTTCCCGGCTCCAGCCCAACAGCGCGCGAGCCTGGACACTGTGCCGTGGGGTGAACTGATGAAGGACGATTTGCTGATCTACGGTGGTGCTCACTGCCAGAGAGGACATGGGCTTTCTCCAGGATGCCAACGGGGGAGGACAAACTATACTGTGTTTTTGTACAGTTGTTTTGACCGTTCATCAACTGGATCATTTCCTGGCTGGCCGGCCCGCGATTGGCGGGGGCTGCGGGTCATTTCTCCTCCAGCCCCGGCGCCTCGCGGATAAGCAGGTGGTCCAGGTTCTGGATATCGGCACTGAACACGCCGAATGTCTGCTGGGGATCTTTCTTGCTCGGCACCTGTTTCAACTCCGGCGTCACACCATAGAAGAAGCAATACAAGGGGCGTTCACTGTCGACGGCGGCCTTGATCTGTTCCAGGAACGCTTTGCGCTTGCGGTAGTTCTCGATCAGTTTCTTGTTCAGGTAGACATTGACGGAATACGGCTTCTTGTCGAGCCACACCTTCTTTTCGAAGTCGATGCGAAAGCTGCTGGTGTAGTCCTTGATCGCCTTGATCCGGCCCCAGTAGATCAAGCCCTTGTTGTCCTGCAGGTATTCGATCTTCTTGAAAAACGCCCAATAAGTTGCGGTCTGTTCACCGATCTTCAACGGCATGCCCTTGAGCTTGTCCCTGTCGTCGATGTTGGACACGTAGCATTCCACCGGGTGGGCAAAGACGCTGGTCTTGTCCGGTGTGGTTTCGCTGGCACTGTGGGATGTATTGGATATTTTCGCAGGCGCTTTCGTCGGATCCTGTGGGGCAGCATCTGCAGAACCTCGGATGACTACCTTGCGTTCGTACTGACGCCGAGTCAGCACAAACTCCGACGGGAAGTTCTCCTCGCGCTCATCCTCGGTGTCTCCTGCCACGGCCCTGTGACTGGCGTAGCGACAGCCGTCGATATGCCGGGTGCCGGGCAGGTTCTTGAAATGCGGGGTGCGCAGATAGTTGACGTTCTTCCCGTTGAACGTACCAAGCACATTGCCCGCCGCAAACGCCGCACGGCAATCATCGTTGGGGCAGAGGAAGCTGTCCTTGTCGGAGTCGAAGGCGGCGGTTTCGTCGAAATTCAGGTCACGCACGTCATAGATCGACAGCTTTTCGTCCAGGCTCAGGCAATAGGCTGTGTCGAATTTCATGGGAGCGGTCCGTGGGAAGATTCGCTATTAATAGCGGGGTTGTGCAGGTAGCACAAATGTCTGGCCTCCCATCGTGGCCGATCCACTCAATAAACGACTTTCGGTATGTGACAGTAGACTTGATCACCACGCTATAGAGCTTTGCAATAGAGCATGAAGCGACTATCCTTTGCTTGCTCTCCCCTTCAGATGAGGTGATCTCATGTCTACTGGAACAGTCTTTACAAATAACCGGACGCAAAATATCCGGATTCCGGCCGAATTGCGTTTCCCTGACGGCGTGAAAACTGTCGAGGTCCGTGCCGTTGGGCGTGATTTGATCATCTCGCCGGTTGAAAACACATGGGACAGTTTTTTCCTTGCGGGCGAATCAGTATCCGATGACTTTATGGCGGAGCGAACTGAACCGGCCCAGCAAGAGAGAGAGTCGTTTGATGATTAAATACATGCTTGATACCAACATTGTGATTTACATCATCAAGCGTAGGCCTATTGAAATACTCGAGAAATTCAATGCCAATGTTGGGCGTCTGGTGATTTCCTCAATCACCTTGGCGGAACTCATGCATGGGGCCGAAAAAAGCCAGTTTGTTGAGCGAAACACTCGAGCAGTGGAAAATTTCACCTCTCGGCTCGACATCATTCATTACGATGAAAAAGCCGCTTTTCACTACGGCTCAATTCGTTCCGACCTGGAAAAAAAGGGCACCCCCATTGGCGTCAATGACTTGCACATAGCCGGCCATGCCAGAAGTTCGGGCCTGGTGCTGGTGACGAACAATGAGGGTGAGTTCAAGCGCGTAAACGGCCTGCTTGTTGAAAACTGGATTGCTGCCTAAGACGTTCGCCAGGCAAGCGTTCAACGTTGTTTGCGACTTCTACGCTTGGCCGAATGAAAGTGCCGCCAATGCGCATCCTGCGCCGCCGCCAGCAACTCGCGATCCCCGCGCGTGTCACCCCAGGCCCTGAGCCGATACTCGCCCAAGTCCCCATAAATCGCTTCAAGGCGCAGCACCTTGTTCTCGCAACGGCAATTGTTACCCGTGAGCCGCCCACTCAACACCCCATCGACCACCTCAAGCTCGGTCCCGATCAACTTGATCCCCAGCCGATCAGCAAAAGGCTGCAACACGATTGCCGGTGAGGCCGAACACAGCGTCACCTCGGCACCGGAGCCAATCTCGTCGGCCACCGACTGCAAGCCGGCAGGGCGCATCAGCTTGTTCCAATAGGCCTTGCAGTACTCCTCGGCTTTCTGCTGCACCCAAGCCTTCTCCACACCGGTCATAAAGGTACGAATCAGTTGGGCCTTGAGCTCATCGCGGCTCATCCGGCGTAACAGGAAGCGCAAGCCCGGCAGCGCCAGCTTGAGCATCCGGCGGTTGAATTCCTGCTTGCCGAAAGCAAACTTGAGGAACGGCACAAAACTGTCGTGGCGGGTCAGGGTGCCGTCGAAGTCGAAGACTGAAAGTACCTTGGCGCCCACTGGGCCGGCTTCTAGCATGTCTGGGTTCACGGGGTGGCCTCGGTCCTATCTACTATTTTCTTGGAATGCATAAGCGGTGAATTCATCCCGGTCACTCGACCGGTGACAACGCTGATGGCAATTGGGGCACAAGGCTACAGCATTGGAGATGCGATCCGAACCCTTCCGGGCCAGGTGCTTGAGGTGATGTACTTCAAGAAATGGCAAGCCGTCCACTGTTTGACCTGTTTCCATAAAAAAAGCCCTGAGTACAACCTCAGGGCTTTTTAGTTGGCAACTATGAGCTGATCAATCCCAGCTCAACGCCCCACCCGTCTGATACTCAATCACTCGCGTCTCAAAGAAGTTCTTCTCTTTCTTCAAGTCCATGATCTCGCTCATCCACGGGAACGGGTTGGTCGTGCCTGGGTATTCTTCCTTCAAGCCAATCTGCGACAGGCGACGGTTGGCGATGAATTTGAGGTAGTCCTCCATCATCGCCGCGTTCATGCCCAACACGCCGCGCGGCATGGTGTCGCGGGCGTATTCGATCTCCAGCTGGGTCCCTTGCAGGATCATCTGGGTCGCTTCTTCCTTCATGTCGGCATCCCACAGGTGTGGGTTTTCGATTTTGATCTGGTTGATCACGTCGATACCGAAGTTCAGGTGCATCGACTCATCGCGCAGGATGTACTGGAACTGCTCGGCCACGCCGGTCATTTTGTTGCGGCGGCCCATGGACAGGATCTGGGTGAAGCCGCAGTAGAAGAAGATACCTTCCAGCACGCAGTAGTAGGCGACGAGGTTGCGCAGCAGTTCCTTGTCGGTGTCGACGGTGCCGGTTTCGAACTTAGGATCGGAGATCGAACGGGTGTACTTCAGGCCCCAGGCAGCTTTTTTAGCGACCGATGGGATCTCGTGGTACATGTTGAAGATCTCGCCTTCATCCATGGCCAGCGATTCGATGCAGTACTGGTAGGCGTGGGTGTGGATCGCTTCTTCGAAGGCCTGGCGCAGGATGTACTGGCGGCACTCCGGGTTGGTGATCAGGCGGTACACGGCCAGGACCAGGTTGTTGGCGACCAGGGAATCGGCGGTGGAGAAGAAGCCCAGGTTGCGCATGACGATGCGACGTTC